>NZ_JALQDD010000044.1:0-84892 GCF_023631405.1 Caballeronia sp. GAWG2-1 | reverse complement strand
AACCGAACCATCATTTGCCATTTCCATCTCCAGATTCACGGCGCCGCGCTGGCAGTGCGGACATCGATGAAAACGCGCGTCGGGGATCGCACCGACTTGACGCGGGCCGCTGCCATTGCATGCTCGGACCGGCAGCCATCGCCTGAGCGCGGGATAACTAAAGAAATTACGTGTCGCTGATTGCGGATAACTGCGCGGGCCGGATTTGCTTGAGCCAGACCGTCGGATGCTTCGCTCGCGATTGAGCGCAAGGATCGGCCAGTCCAGGTGGGAAACTTTTCCCGAAGCTCGCAAGCCTTGCCCGGATTTGAGTGCGGCTCATTATAAACAGACGTATCTCAAAAACCCAACGCATTTTTATCAGTTCATATGCACGAAAGAATGACCGGGCAAAGCCGCATACCCCAATCGTCGAAATCTTTCGTTCGATGCCTCGAAAGCCTTTTACGACAAGGGCTTCGAAGCTTTGTCCAGCGCTTTACGCCTTGGGCGCGAGCCACGAATCTTCGGCTTCGATGCCGTCCGGCTCGTAGGAGGTGAAAGCGAGGTCTTCCATATGGCTGATCTGCCGGTTGTTCGGGTCGAGGCAGTTCGGTGTCCATGACTTCATGCTGGTCAGGATGGCGTTCTCCAGCTTCGCGGTGTAGTACTTCTCTTCCGTGCCCTTGGGCGAGATACGGTAGAACTCAAGCAGCACGGACTTGAGCTGCTCGCCGGAAGTCAGCGCCTGAAAAAGCTTCGGGCTGGATTTGTCGATTTCCTTGGCGACGGTCATCGCGCCGTGAACACGCTTGCCGGTTGGCAACCCCGTTTGCGGGCTCTTGGGGATTTCGATCACATGATCCACGGCCTGCACCAGGATCTTGCCTTCGTGGCCCTGAACTTTCGTTGCGCCTTCGATCTTTCCTTGATTTTGACCTTCGACGGTCAGATAGCACGGCATCGGCATGATTCACCTCTTCTTCGGTTGTGTGGTTGAAGCGCCTTTTTCTCCAGGTCCGGCGCATGGTTGTAGTGTCGGCGCGCGCGGTTGCGATAGGCGGCCGCGATCTCTTCGAGGTGTGGCGCACCATCATGGGCGGCAACGGTCTCGCGATGCTCGTGCTGGTGCCGAGCCTGCTCGCCTGGTGTTGAGGGGCTTTAATTCTGCTACTGGGTGCGCTAACTCTGCTAATACACCGTAGGTCAGGCGATTTGGAGCTTCTGCCGGTACTTGCTTACCAGAATAAGCAGCCGATCCATGTTTCGTGCTCGCCGCGCAATTGCTGCTGGAAACTGCTCGAGTGTTATGCCGTGCACCTCGCAGGCGGCGACGTTGGTGTCGAGCCATATCCGCTTCCAACGGGGGTCGGCTATATCAACGGGATTGAGCACAAGACATCGAAAGCAGTAGACCAGGTGCGGACGGTCTGACATCCACTTGGACGGGGTTTGGATCCGCGCAAGTCGGTGAGGGCCCAGACGGGCGAAACTTGATAGCGTGAGGAGCGCACCTTCCGATAACGGAGGAAACAGAACCCAGCCGGTATTAGCCAGAGTGGGGAATTCGCCTAGCCGATGAAACTCCCATATCTGAGCGACGCTCAGCTGATAGCGACTGGCGACACGTCCCAGCCAGCTTCCAAACGCCTCATCGGCGAAGGGGCGAGGCGAAACCGGCCACGGACGCAGGTCATTGGACCGCAACGCTGCTTACCTGTTCAAGATGATCGAGCCGTATTGCTTCGTCGCCGTTACGGATGGCGCATTCAGCGGCAGCGTTTAAGATTCGGGAGACTTCACCAGTGAGGCCGGAACTGGCAGCCAGGACGTATTGGGCGATGTCTCGCTGAGCGAGCCCGGACGGACAACGCAACGGTAGAATGCGCTCGAATGCGGACAGCAGCCTGCGAAAGGTTTCACTCTCACGCCAGCGCGGAATCTCGAACGGTGTGAAGCGGCTTGTTGATGCGCGCGCAAAACTGACCCACGGGGGTGCGGACAAAATCTTGGACTACCTGGAGGTAGTCTGTGTACTCGTACGAAGACCGCATTCGAGCAGTTCAGCTTTATCTGAAGTTGGGCAAGCGTATCAAGGCGACAATCCGACGGCTGGGCTACCCGACAAAGAATTCTCTGAAGGCGTGGCATCGCGAATACGAACAGTGCCATGATTTGAGAACCGGCTATGTTCGTGCCGCGCCGAGGTATTCGGCCGAAGATAAACAGGTTGCCGTCGATTACTATCTGAGCCATGACCGATGTGCTGCTGCTACCTTGAAGGTTTTGGGCTACCCGAGTCGTGGGACATTTGCCAAATGGATCGAAGAACTGTGCCCGGAGATCGGAAAGCGTATTGTCGGCAGAGGGGCTGGCAGCGTACCGAAATCGTGCGAGGCCAGGCAGGCGGCGGTCATTGAACTGTGCACCAGAGATGAAAGCGCAAGTATGATTGCTCAGAGAGCGGGCGTGAGCAGGCCTCTGCTATACAACTGGAAGAACCAGCTACTTGGTCGGGAGGTTCCAGCATCCATGAAGCGTCCGAAGAAGCCAGCACCGAACCTTGAGCGTGCGGAGCTGGAGCAGCAGGTCGAATCGCTTCGACGTGACATCTGCAAGCTGGAGCTCGAGCGCGATATCCTCAAGAAGGCGAACGAACTGGTAAAAAAAGGGATGGGCATCGACCCGCATCTCCTGAGCAACCGGGAAAAAACGATGCTGGTTGATGCCCTGAAACAGACCTATCCGTTGCCAGAGCTGTTATCCGCCCTGATGCTTGCCCGCAGCTCCTACTTCTACCACCGTGCACGTCTGCTTGTCGCTGACAGGCATGCTGACGCGCGTCGCGTGATTGCAGACATCTTCGAATGTAATTACCGTTGTTATGGCTATTGTCGAATTCGGGCGGCGTTGAGCAGGCAGCAGGTATTTATCTCAGAAAAAGTCGTGCGACGTTTGATGCGACAGGAAGGCTTGGCCGCTGCCACAACCAGACGACGTCGCTATGGCTCCTATCGTGGAGAAATCACTCCCGCTCCGGCGAATCTCATCAATCGTGATTTCCGTGCAGCCGCCCCGAATCAGAAATGGCTCACGGACATCACCGAATTTCAAATCCCTGCCGGCAAGGTGTATCTGTCGCCGGTAATAGACTGCTTCGACGGACTCGTTGTGAGCTGGTCGATCGGCACGCGGCCCGATGCTGAACTTGTCAATGCCATGCTGGACTCTGCCATCGAGTCGGTAGCCGACAGCGATGATCGGCCAGTGGTCCACACTGATCGCGGTGCTCACTATCGATGGCCGGGATGGCTATCCCGAATGCGCGATGCAAGACTTGTTCGCTCGATGTCACGCAAAGGATGTTCGCCGGACAACGCAGCGTGTGAGGGCTTCTTCGGGCGACTCAAGACGGAAATGTTCTATCTTCGTGATTGGCGAGCTACGACCGTTGATCAGTTTATCGAAGTCCTCGACTCCTATATCCGGTGGTACAACGCAACACGGATCAAGGTCTCGCTCGGCTCTCTTAGTCCGGTCGAATACCGGCAATGTCTCGGAATCGCGGCATAAATGAGTCCAAGAATTTAGCCGCACCCCCACTGGCAGTCGGCTAATATTGGTCCGTCGACATCCGTGCGAGGATCGCAGGCAATCGCCGACGCACTAAAATTCTGGGCCTAAATGGCCGCTCACAAATCTTTCAATTTAAAACCGTGATTTCATTCGACACCGGAAGTCATCGTTTCAATCTGCGGGCGGCCGCAGTAATATTTCAAGACGACTATGTCCTGCTGCATCAAGCCGAAGGTGACGACTTCTGGTGCCTTCCCGGGGGCCGAGTCGAGCCTGGAGAACATGCCGCACAGACTGTTATCCGCGAGATGGAAGAAGAGGTTGGCGCGTCGGTCCACATCGAGAAAACGCTCTGCATAGTTGAGAATTTCTTTGGTTATAACGGACGGCTGCACCATGAGATCGGTTTCTACATGTTCGCGCGCCTAGAGCCCGAATCGCCGTTGCTCGATCTAACGGCTTCGCATTATGGCTCGGAGGGGAACAAACGCCTTACCTTCACGTGGGTTCCTCGGCGAGGGCTGTCTGAGATAGATGTGCGGCCCGTATTTCTTCGTCAGCTGCTTCAAGCCGATTGCGCCGCCCTTGCACACGTGATCCAGCGTGAATCGCATTTTGAAGTCTCATACTGAGCGATGCTTCGCCCGGCAATTACGTCGAAGGAGGGACGGTTGATCCCGTCGCTAGTTCGAGTGCCGAGTTCGGCCATGCCCGGTCAATCGACAGGATTGCTCGATTGGATGACCGCCTTAAAGCGCCGGCATCGACCGCACATTCTGCTTAACTCAACGCAAAGCTTCTTTTGCCATCTAGCCTGGACGTCCGTCCGTAAATGCGCCTAGTCGACATACCAAGATGGGGATTGATAATTGGCGGGGCGGCTGTCATGTTTATCGGACAGATAGCGCTTATCCTTGTTGGATTTTGGGCTTGGGGACCTTCGCCTGGGCATGCAAAGCCGTTCGCGAACCACTCGTTTGCGTTTCAGCTACTTGTAACTGTCGTTGCCATGCCGTTCGTCGAGACGTTAATTGGGCAATGGCTTCCGATCCGCCTGGTAAGCGGAGTTCTTCGTCAACCGTTTTGGCTTGGTGGGCTTGCTTCAGCCATCGCATTTACCTGCCTGCATGGGTACACCGATCGCGCCGTCCTTAGCATCTTCTTGGGCGCGACGGTGCTCGCCGCCGTGTTCGTCATAGAAGCTCAGAGACTTGGCCGCCCAGAACTCAGTACTTACGTCACTCATGCACTGGCGAACGCCCTCGTGATCATGCTGCGACTCATTTAGCACGGTCAAGATTTGGCACGCGAGGCGCGAATGATTTTAATTGACAACGTTCGCGATGCCGAATGAAGTGTTTGCTCCAGCCAATCGAACGGCCGCTCACAGGATTGCCCAATGTCCCATTAGGGTCGGTTTGACTCGATCGCTTTCGGGGAGGCCGACGCACAATGCGCCGCATCGCGAACGAAGGCGAAGTGACGAAATGCAGCCGCACAGTGGATGAGCGGCGAGCGTCGGCAGCAGTCGAAGGGCGGAGGTTGGCCATCCGACAGGGCTATAAGTTAGTCGATACGGTCCCTGGACATACGTCTACTCGGGCAATCTTGACGTTCTCAAAGGCCGACTAAAAAGATGTCGGCTGCAAAGCTTTCATGCGTGTGAGATGTTGCATCAGGTCTGCATATTTCCGATAGGAAGCTAGCAAAACAGCTCTTTTCTCGATGCGCAGATGTTCAATGCGCAACGACTAGGCCTCGGTTCGCCGTCCTGACAAGCAACGCCGTTAGATGGTTGTATGATTTTTCTAGTGCGAGGTTATCGGGCATGAAGAACTAGCCGCCGAAGCGCGAACAGACCGGTGAGCGTCATCCCTGTTCCAAGCCCTCGCTCGATCTGTTCAAAGGCGCGCACAACTACGTCAAGACGCGTCTCTCTAAGCTGGCGGTCATGCTCGTTGACCACCGCTGTCGCAACTTCCATCTCATCCCTGCCCAATCTCCAGCCGCTCAAGTTTCCCGACGCGAGGACGCCAGTAAGCGCAGCCTCGGCTGAGGCAAGGCTGCACTCGTCGATCTCGCCGTGCCCGGCCGCTGCGATTAATCCCGTTAAGGCCACGGCTTGCGATAGGCAACGCAAAGTCGCTGCGTCGCCTTGCCCGACACGAGCGACTTCAAGCGCCATGCGGACCTGGATGGAAATTTGTGCGACCGAATCCGGATCGAGCGGAAGATAAAGCACCTTCTTATGCCTCGCCGCTTTTGCGACGCTACGGATCGGTTTTCGCGACTTTGATTTAGACATCATTGGGGCATTCGAGACAGGTTCGATGAGTTCGAATTTTTCAGGCGAATCAGCGGTTATCGCGATTCTATTAGCAGAATTAGTGCACCACATTAGCGGAATTAGTGGGCCTCAACAACAATTGCGTGCATCATGGCGTCACAAACCTGTGAGACTCGATAACTCGAGCGCAATAACGCGCGCGGTGCGCAGCGTGACGAATCCTTCGCAGAAACTGTTGACGCGGTCGTCTGCGCAGAATCGGAATCCGTGGCGGTCAGAATCACCTGTACTGGCCGCTTCATGTGCTGTAATCGTAACGTTCGTGTCGAAGGCACCTTTTGGTCTATTCAGCATTGACCTCGCGCGCGATCTGATTTGGATGCAAAGCTTCAGTCGTAAATTCATTCATCTATTAGCCAGATTTTTCAGCTGGCGCTTTCAAATCTAATACATGGTTTCGCCGGGCGCGTTATTGAGACGGGTGGGCCGCTTCGAAGGGAAGACTCACCTGCTTAAAGAGCTCGTACCGACGTCGCGGATACCGTCATCAAAACGTGAGATTGGAAAGTGAGAAGGCACCGTCCTTGCGTAGAGTGGATGCCCGCATGTTGCCGGCGAAAAGGAGCGATGCCATAAATGAAGACCAGGTCAAGGGAGTCGGGGAGAAGGTAAAGGGCAAGATCAACGAGGGCGTTGGCAAAATGACGAACGATCCAGCCCAGGAAGCGAAGGGCGACGCACAGCAAGCAGCAGGCGAAGTGCGCAAAGATGTAGGCGACGCCAAAGAGGATTTGAAGGACGCGGCCGACGATGCGTCAAAGCCGTAATGGATTTTCAGATGTAGGACGGATGAACGCCCGCCTCGATTTCGCGGGCGGTTTTTTCGCGGCGCTCGACAATCACGGAGCATCTTTGGCCGGAGCCTGCCGTGCTTAATGGAACGTGGACTCCGCCCGCAGTTCAAGCAACGCAATGACCAATTCAAAAGCGAGAACGCAATGAACCTTCGAACTTCGCCTGACTGCATGCGCGGCTACCCCGCAACGAAATCTGTTCAACCTTTGCAAGACGAGTTGTCGACGACGCGGTTGTTTATCGGCGTCTCGTTCAGGTTGAAGGCGACCCGTTGAGACTTGTGAAAACGAGCCGCTCAAGTTTGCAATGTTGGTGCCGTGATGCAGCGCCTCGGCTGCTGTCTCTCAGTAGTTTGGCTCGCCCTCGGTGGCGGGCCCTTCTTTTCGGTACCCCTTCCCGCGTTTTGACTGCACGAGGGATCGCACCCTCGCACCGTCCATTTTCGACAAGAAGAAAGAATGCCGTCTGAGAACGAATGCCTATTAGGCTTTCAAAAAGTGCAACATAAAAAACACCGTCGGCAAGCCCATTGCGGCCGTCACAAGCCCGATGACGATCAGAACGTCGTAGACATGCATCCGTTCCTCAAACTCCTGCTGCCGTTTAGGACCGGATCGGCGGCCAAACGGGCAGAGTTCAGCGAAATGTTCTCAACTCGCCTCTTGGGGCTCGGCCAAGAATTGGATATGAAGGGTGTCATCATCGATGTCCAGTTGGAAACCAGTCAAGCCGACCACGGGCGAAGTCGCCTCTTGCATGAATCTTACTGGGATCGTTGCGGCGCAATTCGAGGAGCACGGCAGAGATCGGCCCTCTAATTAGGGCATAGGCCTTGCATAACCCTGATTTAATGGCGGTCATTAGACACACACATATGCTCGAGCGCGCGTTGCTTTCTGCAGCGCGTCGAACCTCAATGAAAATCTTAATGACTCGACGGACGGCGCGAAAGCGATCGGATATGCTCGACTAACGTTTCAACTGAAAGGGGTTTTTCTAAAACAACGTTGGCTAAGCCTTCGGCTTGAATGCCCCTTGCGGCTGAGCAAAGAATCATCGGCAGGCCATGGGTTCGTTCGTCGGACCGCAACGCACGGCATACTGCTAGTCCGTCCATGCCGGGCATCATGTAGTCGCAGACAATGACGTCGGCTCCCCCTTGCAGGGCTTTCGCTAACCCATCACTGCCGTTTTGAGCAGTGGTGACTACCATCCCTTCAAACGAAAGCACGAGTGCCCAGATTTGCACGATGTCTGGATCGTCGTCAATAAGTAATACCGTGACCGGCCGGGTACGTGAGGATGTGAGTTGTGACATAGCAAGGCCGACTTCGTGGTTGGACTCGATAGGGGCTCGAGCAAGCCCTGTACCAAATGGCCCAGAAATGTGACGATCTGCTTCGACAGCTGGTGGCGTTATACGGCTGATTACGAAGAAGCATTGCAAGTCGTCGTGCCGTGAGCAAGTAGTGCGATCCAGGCGCCGCCTTGGGAGTTTTTCATTGCATGCCGTACATTAAAAAATCGCGTCGCTCGAGACACGGTTGATCGGCCTCGTGTTCTGTGGGTTCTGCGCGATCCTACCGTTATCGTGACTTTCAGTGAGCCGAATAGATTGTAACGATCGAATTATCTAGCCTGATAATCGGATATTATCGGGATAATGTTTCAGGAGGTAGAATTGGCTTTTCCTATTTACCTGAGGTGGTAGCGCCCCGTGGCACAAGGCAACAGCGGCTTTTCTGACCAAGAGATCGCCCGCGCGGTCCTTCAGCTCGATAACAGCGTGACGCTCTGGCGTCGTGCCGCAAGTGCGTCGCTTTCGGATTTGGCCGCCACACCGCCTCTACCCATTCGGCCAAGCGGGATCGAGCTTGCGGTGCTGACCGCACTGGCGCAAAGCTACGGTAACGCGATTGTGGAAGACCAACGGTTTTTGCCGGTGCTGGATTTTATTGCGGAATGCGGTGGCATCACGCTTGTACAACGGGCGCTGTGGGGCGAACAGTTTGAAGACCTATGGCTTGCGGGGCAATTGTGCAAGGCGCGCCTGGCATTCGAGATACTCTGCGGGACGTGGCCTGACGTGTTCATGCGGCAAGCCCATACGACCTTGACGCGACTTGGCCTGCCGGCGCTCGTGCCGCCGATGTTTCGCGATTTACCGCGCGCCTAGCGCGGGCGCGGGCGAGGGCGACGATGAGGCAGAGCGCGATGCTTGATGCTTCGAAGCCGCGCGCCCCGGAAAAGCTCACTTTTGAGCGGGGCTATACGACCAAGGACTTCACCGCGCTGCGTGCGTACGTCCAGCGTATCGCGCCGGCTGTCATCGCCCGGACTTACTACGATCCCGACGACGATCCGCATGCTGTGACCCCTGGCGCGATGGAGCGGCATCTCAACACCATGCACGATACGCTGGTGACGCTCGCGCTTGCACACGGTTCGACCGCGCTGGCCGAGCATCTGCGCGCGTCCGTTCGTCAACACGGGCACGCCAAGCTCACGGCGGTGACCTTCCGGATGGTCACGGAGGCAGCGCAACTGGCGGCGCTGCCTCCACATGCGGATCACGCCATTGGGGCGTGGTTGCGGCCGCGCATCGCCCGACGTTTGAAAGGCGAGGGCATTACCACGCTGGGCGAACTGGTCGCCTTTTGCAATCGACGCGGCGGCAGCTGGTGGCGGTCGATCCCGCGCATCGGTCCGGGTCGCGCTCGCGCGATCGTCAGTTGGCTGCGGCGTCAGCAGGCGGCGCTGCAACTGACCATCGAGACCGATGTCGATTCGGCCGAGCAGCTTGGCGTTCCGTTGGTGGCGGCTGAACTCATTGAGGTGGCGCCGGCGCGCTCTTTGGACCGAGAGAAGAAACAGACCGCGAGCCGCCTCACACTCGCGCCGCTCGAACGGTTGGCCGTGCCGCACGCGCTCTCCGGCGCCGATGGCGAAAACCGCTCGACCGCCTTCTGCTATATCCAGGCGAGTCACGATTTGGATGCGGTGCGCGCCTATCTGAATCGCTATCGCGATCAGCCCAAAACGTTGCGCGCCTACACCAAAGAACTCGAGCGCTTTTTACTGTGGGCGGTGGTGCTGCGCGGTAAGGCGTTGAGCGATCTGCGCGTGGACGACTGCGAAGCCTACAAGGACTTCCTAAAAAGCCCGATCCGCGGTTCGTGGGAGAGCGTTTTGCGCGCCACTCGCCGCGCTGGCGACCGTTTGCCGCGACCGCCAACGGCTCGGCAGTACTGTCGCCCGAATCCCAACGCTACGCGATTCGGTTGCTGCGCAGTGCCTTTGCGTGGCTGGTGGATGTGCGCTACCTCGGCGGCAATCCATGGACGGCAGTGAATGATCCGCCGGTGGTGCGTCGCGTGAATGGCATGAAGATCGACCGGGCGTTACCGATTGAACTGTGGCGACGCTTGCGCGACGAGCTCGATGTGCGATGCGACGACTCGCTCGCAGCACAGTCGCGCGAATTCGGGGCAATTGGCCAATGGCGCGCCGTGCGCGCGGCAATCCTATTGATGGGCGATTCGGGTTTGCGGCGCGAAGAGGTCGCCTCGGCGCGTCGCGAATGCCTCAGACCTTCAGCGTATGGGACGCTTATGCGGCCCGTGTGGGAACTCACGATCGTTGGCGGAGGACAGCGCGAACGCACCGTTCCCGTCAGCGCCGCGACGTTTGCTGCCCTGCGCGCGCATTGGCAAGATCGCGGCAGGATGTTCGACGGCACTCAAACCAACGGGGCACCGGCGACAATTCCGTACGGGCCGCTACTGGCACCCGTTGTGATTCCGTGGACGGATGCGTCACGCCGACGTCATCGACATGCGGGAACCAGTAATCCCCATCCCCCAACGAACAAATCATCGCCCGCTAATGAGGCAGGCTACACGGCGGACGGGCTTAACAGGCTAATCGGTCGAATGATGAAGTGCCTGGTCGAAACGATGGATACGTTGAGTCTTGATGAGCGTGTCCAACTAGGCCGCGTGAATGCACACGCGTTCCGGCATACCTTCGGAACGCAGTCGGTGGCGGATGAGTTACCTGTCGATGTTGTCCAAAAGGTGCTAGGCCACGCGTCGCTCCAGACCACGACAATCTATGTCCAAGCCGAACGACAGCGCGTGGTTGAGGAAATCGCTCGCTACTACGCGGGTGTCGATGCGCGAAAGGATGTGCCATGAGTATCCAGGCGTCCTTTACGTTCTAAGTAGACCTTGAATCGTCGCGGCGCGTTGACGTCAACATAGGAATGCATGATGAATGACCAAGAAATCAACCTCCGTGCGGGACTCGCCGCGTTCTCGGATGCGGACCGTGTGGTACCCGTTAACCTCGAACGGTTCGATCCTTTGAACTCTCATAACGACCTGATAAAAATGCTCGTGGAAACGGGCATTTCGTTCTCTCGTCCGAGCAACATGGAAGTTGCAGCCGAAGACGGCCATCAAAGCATAAAAGTAAGGATCAACGATGGCAACGTAGTTGGTGCGGCTGTACGCGCGGCTTGCGAACTTGCCGCGAGCTGGATCGACGACGATGACGTAAAGGCTTGGAAGATCGCGACGGGCCGGTTTTCACGCTGATTCTTTCTGTCAGCCAACTTCCAACGCTGGAAAAAGCACGCAATGACGGTTGAACCATTCGCGCAAAACTAAAGGGATTCGAGGTTGGCGTCCGGTTGCCTCCGAATGTTTGCCGCGAGATGGGACCGCTAGCTCGGCGTTGGGTCGGATATCGGCCACTTCCAGACACTGGCCCGGTGCTTTGTGCCGATATTGGAACGTCCGCACTGCCACTGCTTTCAGCCGCCAAGCCTTAGATATTGGCCTGATTGACTCGCTTCATCAGTTCCTCTGCGCTCTCCTTGCGTTCGCTGTACCTATCTACAAGGTACGGACCGATGTCGCGTGTCAGCAACGTGAACTTGACTAACTCTTCCATAACATCAACAACGCGGTCGAAATACGCTGAAGGCTTCATGCGGCCGGCTTCGTCGAACTCCAGGAAGGCCTTGGCCACCGAAGACTGGTTGGGAATGGTCAGCATGCGCATCCAGCGTCCGAGCACGCGCATCTGGTTGACGGCGTTGAACGACGCGATCCGCCGCTGACCTGCATCACGGCGAGCGTCTTACCCTGGGTCGGCCGCACCGCCCCGACCGAAAGCGGAATCCAGTCGATCTGCGCCTTCATGATGCCGGTCATCGCACCGTGCCGCTCCGGCGAGCACCAGACCATACCTTCCGACCACAGCACCAGCTCGCGCAGCTCGGCCACCTTGGGATGGCTGTCCGGTGCATCGTCCGGCAGCGGCAGGCCGCTCGGATTGAACGTACGCACTTCGGCATACATGGCCCTAAGCAGGCGCGCGGCTTCTTCGCTCAGGAGGCGGCTGAACGAGCGCTCGCGCAGCGAACCATAGAGCAGCAGAATGCGCGGCGGATGGGGCGACGCGTTCGCAGGCCGCAGGCGATTAATATCGGGCGGGCGAAACAGCTCGGGGTGCACCTGGGGGAGGTCAGTAGTGAGATTAGACACGTTCGCTCTCTGTGATCGTTTCCAAATTCGTCAGACGCACTCATCCCAGTCCTTAGAGCGGTGCAAACTGCGCACACGCTCCGCATGACGGGCATCTCGATCAACACTCGCACGACCGTCGCGAGCGCGGCCCCGGAGCTGAAGTCCAACAATCCGATTGCCGTGGCGACAGCCAGTTCGAAGAAGTTCAGCGCGCCAGTCAAGCCGATGGTCACGCAATGTTGCAGACTTATACATGGCCGCGTCCCGTTTGCCAAACGTCGTAAGTTCGAATAGACGCCCAAATAGCGTCTTGGTTTGAGAGCTAGGCAAGCTGCGTCCACTGATTTTTTCTGTGGGACACACCGATGTCTCAGACCGGTTAAGATTCGGCGCTTTTCGCGGTTACACGTTGCCACGTTTGCTGATCCCGCCAAGCTTGACCTTTGCCGCCGAAACCGTCTGCTGCGGTACAAGTCCTAGATAGGCGGCAAGTTCTCGTCCAGAGCGGAAGGCCTGGGCCCGTCCGATCACCGACGCTGCTCCAGTAGTTGTTAGCACTATTTACTTCCTTCACGTGATTATCAGTGCACGCGCGCGCTGATGGGAATTTCGCACGATGCGAGCACAAGGCGGCCGAACCCGTCAACGGGCCGGCCAGCCGATGCGTCAGGGTGGCGAGTCTACTCAGTGGCGTTCATCGCAATGTTCGCCGTTGCGGCGCCCGACGTGCCGGCGATCTCATGCGCGATCTGGCTCACACAGCGCAGCAGCGCGGGCGCGACTGTTTCGATGAGCGTCTCTTCGGGACACTGATGTGCCGCGCCGCTGCAATTCACGGAGTAACGCTCTCCCGAAGGTCCGATGAAGCCCGCCGCAATTGCGTTGAGGCCTAACTGCAATTCATTGCCCGAAGTCGCAAAACCATTGCGATGCGTGTCTTCGACACCGCGAAGAAGTCCCATCGCGATGTGCGGCCAGTCGTCGCCGGATGCGATCTGCAGACTACCGATGAGCGACTCGCGATCCGCCTGTGACAGCACGGACAAGTACGCGCGCCCCATGGCGGTACAGGTCAGGTCCATCGTCTCGCCCACTTCGAGACGCAAGACGAGCACGGCCGAACGCGGACGGATGGCATCGATGACCACCATTTCCAACTGGTCCCGCACCGCCAGTTGCACCGACAGACCGGTCTCCTCGGCGAGCGCGATGAGGTAGGGGCGCGCCCGAGCACGAATATCGAAATTGCGAAAAAATCCGTTGCTGAATTCCAGAACCGAGGCGGTCAGCACGAAACGCTCGCTGTCGGGCAGCCGCAGCAGCAGGCCCGTGCCGACGAGCGTCGCGGTGATGCGCGACACGGTAGGTTTGGGAATGCCAGTCCATTCGGTCAGCTCTCGGTTGCTGACAGGGGCGTCGGCGGCAGCGATACGGCGTAGAACGTCCAGACCGCGCGCAAGCGCCGTGACTTCTTCGCCCTCTTTCTCTCTCGGTTTTTCCCGGTCTGATAGCCGGCTTTTTGATATGTGCATTCTTCGGTAATCTCATCTTTGAACTTCTTCAACACCAGTTAATTGCCTGCCGAGACGGACGCCTTTAAAGTTAGATAACGTCATTCTGGTGGGCCCCGGATCAACTTAACAGCGTTTTCCCATCATCAGCTGCCTGGCGATCCCGCTGCACGTTCAGCATAAGCTGTCCCCGCTTCGGTCAAACATAACTTCGGCGTGGTTCTGTTGCAACACGCTTGCGCCCAGATGCGCTTCCAGTTTCAAATTTGCCTGGTTGCGATCATCTTGCATATTTGTAACGCGTTCGCTACCGCTGTGAAGCTGCCCGTCCGAACCACATGCGGATCACGATCTTGATCGTTTAAGGTCTGCGGCGCAGACGTTATCGAGTCTATTAACCGTTCTGGACTGTTAAAACGTTCAGCAACAAGACAATGTCGACTGGTTTCACGAGGTGGTGGTCGATCCCTGCGGCCCGCGATTTTTGTCGGTCGTCGTGCTGGCCCCAACCGGCAATGGCGATCAATGTTAATGCAGCTAACGCCTTAGTTGCACGGATACGTCGGGCAAGCTCGTAACCATCCATGTCCGGCATGCCGACGTCTAACAGGACGGCGTCAACTTGCACTGTCTTTAATGCGTCCAACGCCGCAAGCCCACCGTGTACAGTGCGCGTCTGCGCACCCAACATACTCAAAAGCAAGCCAAGGCTTTCCGCCGCATCAACGTTGTCGTCAACGATGAGAAGTCTCTTGCCCACAAGCTTATTTTGATCAAACGGGGCATTTTCCGCAGCGCACGTTTGCAGGGAGGTGGGTGCATCAATCAGGGGTAGATGCACTATCAGCTCGCTACCTTTATCCAAACCGTCGCTGCGGGCTAAGACAGTACCGCCGTGCAGTTGAACAAGGCTTCGAACCAAGGTCAATCCGATGCCAAGGCCTCCTTGCGCATGCTTGCGGAACTTCTCTTCTTGACTAAACATGTCAAAAATTCGTGGCAGCATGTTCGCGGAGATGCCAATACCGTTATCCCGTACGGAGACAATCGCATACTTATTGTCTCGTGCGGTGGTAAGTTCGATGTGGCCACCGGCGTTAGTGTACTTAGCGGCATTATTTAGCAGATTGGCGAAGATCTGTGTGAGCCGTACCGGGTCCCCATGGACGGTTAGCGGTTCAGCTGAAAATCTGACGGTAAGTCGGTGTTGACCTCTGTCGATGGCGGGTCGACTGATCTCGATAGCGTTCGAAAGGATCGCGGGTAGATGTAGCTGCTCCTTGCGCAGTTCGATCTTGCCGCTGGTGATGCGCGAAACCTCGAGTAAGTCATCAACTAGCCGGACAATGTGAGCCATCTGGCGATTGAACATACGATGAACGTGCGAACGCGTTTCGGCATCAAGCGTATGTTCTAGAATGTTTAAGCCAGTTCGTATCGGCGCCAACGGGTTTCGAAGCTCGTGGGCGAGCACAGCAAGGAACTCGTTCTTCCGATGATCCGCTTCCTTCAGCGCTTGCTCGGCATCCTTTAAGTCGCTGATGTCTTGTACCACCGAGCAGGTCCCAACCAAATTTTGAGCTTCATCACGCAGCGGAGCCGCACTTACTCGCATCCAAATACGATGTCCTGGGACGCCAAGATAAAGCATCTCCTGGCCGGGTGTCACTGTCTCACCACGCAGCGCTCGTGCGCCAGGCCACTCGTGCGGTGGTATTGGGTCTCCATAGGCGTCCCATGCCTGCCAAAGTGTCGCCCGCTCCGGAAGCGTTGATGGGACGGCCGTCGGTATGTATTTTCGCATCAGCGCATTGCTGAGGATCCATCTTCCGGTTGCGTCGGTGAGGCCAACGCCCGCGGGCAATTGGTCAATAATGGCCTGCAGCCGGTCTTCGTCCAGACGCCGCGCAGCTTTCACCGCCTTCTGATCATGCGCGATGCGCTGTCGGGCCAGGACGATTTCCGTGGTTTCATTGAAGATGCACAAGGCCCCGGCTACCTCCCCGTCGCTATCATAGATAGGGCTGCAAGAAACCGCGAAATATATTTGCTCGCCTGTTGAGCCGCGAGTGAAAGGAAGCTCATCGTCGCGTGAGCGGACGAGGCTGCGCTGCCTAAGAGTCGCGTGGATAACCGGTAAGACAGTATCCCGACAGCTAGTCCAGACATTTGCCGAGAGTGTTCCTACGAGAACGGCGGCTTCCATTCCGAGACATTCGCATAGTTCCCGGTTGGGTATAACGGTCAGGTCCTCGCCCCACATCACACAAGCTGGAAAGGAACAACTGAGACAGCTTGCGACCGCCCCTTGTAAGCAAGCATCCCATTGCCCTATTGGACCCACAGAAGTTTGGGCCCAGTCAATGCCACGCAGGTGTTGCGCTACGCGGCACTCTTTACCTAACCAGATGGGCAAGGCCATGGCTAAAGAAGTCGGTGTTGGATGATTCAGGTTAACACGGATCAGAAACCAGCCATTGCCTTCGCGAAAAGCCGCGCGCTTCGACATACAAGCCAACGACTCTGATACATGGCCTGACTCGCAATTGATGGAGAAATCGAAAGCATGCGAGTGCCTATATGTGGGCATCCATCGAAGCTTAGACGTATGAAATCGCACCTTAACGAGACGGAAAGATAAGGACTGCGGAAATGATTCGCATACGGACGCTGCCACAGTCCGTGCCTTGGTATTGTTTCGCGTTGCCGTTTAATTTCAATCTTCAGGCGTACTTCCGCTTCTGTGCTTGGCGAAGGCAGTTGCGCTTACTCGACAGAGAAGGAAAAGCCTTCAGCATGAACATCTGCCAACATCAAACGTCTTCCTAAAGGCACCCTGTGTTCCTTAACGACTTAAATCAGCATAGCGTCAGATCCAGCGAAACGGACGCAGCCTTCACCGCTTGTCGCATCAAGTTTCCATGAAGGTTTGCAACCAGCGCGGGAGTCGAATAGACAATTTCAACCGGAGGATGTAGAAGTTTTGTCCTATCCTCGTCTAAAGAACATACGGTTCTAGGGGCGAGCTGCCTGAACGGCAGGACACCGGCGCGTCAGCGGCGGCTATCGCCGCATCGCGTTCACCGCCGCTAGCGTTTGCTGGCGAAACTATAGGAGCTGGGTCATGAAAGCTGTTGTCTATCGCGGTCCTCAACAAGTGGCAGTAGAAGACGTGCCAGAGCCTAAGATCGAGCGTCCCACCGACGCCATCGTCAAAATCACAAGCACCAACATCTGTGGCTCTGATCTTCACATGTACGAGGGCCGGACCGACTTCGAACAGGGCCGAATATTTGGTCACGAGAACCTGGGCGTGGTGCTGGAAGTGGGACCGGCGGTCGAGCGCCTCAAGCCTGGCGACTGGGTCTGCCTTCCGTTCAATATCAGTTGCGGACACTGCAAGAACTGCGAGCGCGGACTTACCGCCTTTTGTCTGAGTGCAAACCAACCCGGCATTGCCGGCGGTGCTTTTGGCTTTGCGGACATGGGGCCGTGGCAAGGTGGACAGGCCGAGTATCTGCGAGTGCCTTGGGCGGACTTCATGGCCTTGAAGCTTCCGCCGGACGCGCAGGAGAAGCAAGTTGACTATGTGATGTGTGCGGACATCTTCCCGACCGGCTGGCACGCAACTGAACTAGCCGGGATGCGGCCCGGCGACGCTGTGGTCATCTATGGCTCGGGACCTGTTGGGCTGATGGCGGCCCATTCGGCAATGATCAAGGGCGCCTGCAGCGTGATGGTGGTCGACTGCCATCCCGACCGACTGAAGCTAGCCGAATCAATCGGCGCAATCGCGATCGACTACTCGAAAGACGACCCGGTGCAGCGGGTGATGGACCTGACGCACGGAATGGGCGCGGACGTGGGATGCGAATGCGTCGGCTACCAGTGCCACGATCCCGCGCCAAAGCGCAAGGAGCGACCCAATCTCACCATGAACAATCTGGTCTCGTCGGTGAAGTTCACCGGTGGGATTGGCGTCGTGGGCGTGTTCGTGCCGGAAGACCCACACGCACAGGACGAACTGGAAAAAAAGGGGAAGATTGCGTTCGACTGGGGCAAGTGCTGGTTCAAAGGTCAGCACATCGCCACCGGTCAATGCAACGTCAAGGCCTACAACCGCCAGTTGCGGGACCTGATTTACGCGGGTCGAGCGAAACCTTCGTTTATTGTTTCGCACGAGCTGGGGCTGGACGAAGCACCTGAGGCCTACGCCAACTTTGACGTGCGCAACCACGGCTGGACCAAAGTGGTCCTTCACCCCGGTACGTAACAGAGCAGCCGGCGGGACACGACACATTCCGTCCATAAGGTCGGCGATATGTTCGACTGGTAATTAAATTGCTTCGAAGTGCGCGCATTACGCATTACCTTGACACTTCCACCTGTGCTCATCACGGCAACAGGCGGAGGCGGCAAGCGAGGCTCAGTCATGCGAATAGCTCAGGTTTCGACACTTTACGAAAGCGTCCCACCAAAGGCGTATGGAGGCACCGAACGGGTCGTCTCGTATCTGACGGAGGAGCTTGTCCAGCTCGGGCATGACGTCACGCTTTTCGCTAGCGCAGACTCGACCACCCGCGCGCGTCTGATCGAATCTTGCCCGTGCGCACTGCGTCTCATTGAAGATACGACCGATCGGCAAGCGTGGCACTTCGCAATGTTGGAACAGGTGGTGCGCCAATCGACCGAATTCGACTTGATTCACTATCATGTCGACTACTTACGCTTCCCATTTTCCCGCCGTCTGGCTTGCCCTCACCTCACCACCTTGCACGGGCGGTTGGACACACCTGGTCTCGAGCAGCTTTACCAGGAGTTTGCGGACATTCCGGTGATGTCGATCTCCGACGCACAACGTTGGCCCTTGCCTTGGTTGAACTGGCAGGGCACCGTCTACCATGGATTGCCCCACGATCTATACACATTCCGCGATCAGCCGGGCGACTATTTAGCCTTTCTCGGCCGGATTGCGACGGAAAAACGTCCTGACCGGGCAGTCGAGATCGCACGCAGCGCCAACGTACCACTCGTCATTGCAGCCAAGGTCGATCGCGCTGATCAAGCCTATTTCGAGCAATCGATAAAAGAGCTGTTTTGCAACCCACTGGTGAGTTTTCATGGCGAGGTCACTGAGATGGGCAAGGACGATTTTTTCTAGGTCATGCGCGTGCGTTGCTTTTTCCTATCGACTGGCCTGAGCCATTTGGGCTAGTGATGGTCGAGGCGCTTGCCTGTGGCACGCCTGTCATTGCCTTCCGAAATGGCTCCGTTACCGAAATCATCGATGACGGAATCACTGGATTTATCGTTGACACCATCGAAGAGGCCGTCGATGCCGTGGGCCGCACTGCGCAGTTGAACCGTCGGCGCTGCCGCCAAGCTTTCGAAGAGCGCTTCACCGCAACGCGAATGGTGCGCAGGTATCTGGAGATTTATGAGAATGTCCTTGCAGGCCAACCTATGTGACCCAGCGAGGTCTCCCCGCACGCAACAAGCGGCGGTTTGCGGCTGACGCCGAACATACCACGCCGACCGGTCATTCGATTACGAACTATGATGTTTTTGCGCTTTGTAAATAACCCAAAGGGCTCGACCGGTCGACTCGTTCACGACCTACACTTAGTTATACGAATATTGTTGAGACGTCATCCCATGTGCATTAACGCGACTGTCGAGCCCTGTGAGCGTCTCGAACGGCGCAAACATCACGAACACTTGCTTGCACCACATCGCATCAACTTATCCGCGTAACAGGGCACTGACTAACGAGGATTGATTATGACAAACGGCAACTTCGCTTCGAAACAAGGTGAACCATCGCAGAGCGGGCGCAGCTTGTCGGCCGCCTCAACCAGTGGGTCGTCGCAAGGCCTTGGCTGGTTTCCCTTGACGCTGGGCGCTGCCTCGATCGTGGTCGGGCTCGGCGGTCGGAACAAGGGCGCTTTGGCGCTTGCACTTACGGCGTTGGCGGGCGTGGCCGCGGTGCGCAGCGGCCACCTCGACCTTGTGAAGGTGGGCAGCGGCAGGCCGGCCGGCGCTTCCAGCGGCGAGCCGGAGGTGGAGCGCTCGATCACGATTGGCAAGACTGCCGACGAGCTTCGCGATTGTTGGCTCGACCCGCGTACGCTTCCTAAGATCATGGCAGGTTTCGCGAGCGTGCGCCCGACTGGAGACGGCCGCATGCACTGGAAGGTACAGGGTCCGCTCGGCCGCGCCTACGAATGGGACACCGAGACGGTGGACTTGCCTCGCAAGGGCATCGGCTGGCGCTCGTCGTCCAACGCCGCCATTTATAGCGAGGGATCGGTCCGCTTCAGCCCCGCCCCGGCCGACCGTGGCACTGAAGCCACGCTGCACTTTCGTCTCGACCCGCCTGGTGGTGACGTCGGTGAAGCGTTACTGAATTTCCTGGGAACCACACCGCTGGATTTAGTCGCTGACGGGGCGCTGCGGCGTTTCAAGAGCCTGATTGAAACCGGTGAGATTCCGACCACTGGGCGCCAGCCTGCTGCTCGCCCCGACACGCGCTAAGGAGAAAAGACATGCGAGCACTCTACTGGAACGGCGTGAACGACCTGCGTGTCGGCACAGTGAACGACCCCGAGATTGTGAACCCGCACGACGCGATCCTGCGCGTGAGCCTGTCGACGACTTGCGGCTCGGACCTCCACTTCATCGATGGTTATATCCCCACCATGAAGGCTGGCGACGTGATTGGCCACGAGTTCATGGGCGTCATCGAAGAGGTTGGGCCCGCTGTGAAGCGCGTGACAAAAGGCCAGCGCGTCGTCGTTCCTTCATTCATCGTGTGCGGCCAATGCTGGTATTGCCAACATTCCCTTTACTCGTTGTGTGACAACACGCATCCCAAGCCTGAGCTCCAGGCGCCGCTGTTCGGTGGACAGAGCACCGCCGGGATCTACGGCTACACCCACGCCTTTGGGGGCTACGCGGGCGCGCACGCGCAATACGTACGCGTACCGTTTGCCGACAATGACTGCTTCACGGTTCCCGACGGGGTTGCCGACGAGACGGCCCTGTTTCTCTCGGATGCCGCGCCCACGGGCTACATGGGCGCGGATTTCTGCGAGATCAGCCCGGGCGATACGGTCGCGGTCTGGGGTTGCGGCGGCGTGGGTCTGATGGCACAACAAAGCGCGCGGCTGATGGGCGCCGAGCGAGTAATCGCGATTGACCGATTTCCAGAGCGGCTGCAGATGGCCCGCGAGCACGCCGGCTCCGAGACGATTGATTACACCAGCGTCGACAGCGTGGTGGATGCGCTTAAGGAAATGACAGGCGGGCGAGGCCCTGATTCCTGCATCGACGCAGTTGGGATGGAGGCGCATGGCGTCGGACCGCAATATGCCTATGACCGAGTCAAGCAGGCGTTGCGCCTGCAGACAGATCGCGGTCAGGCACTGCGCGAGGCAATCATGGCCTGTCGTAAAGGCGGCACACTGTCAGTGCTCGGCGTCTACGGACTGATCGACAAGTTCCCGATGGGCGCCATCATGAACAAGGGCATGACGGTGCGCAGCGCGCAGCAGCACGGGCAAGCTTATATGGACCGGTTGCTTGGGCACGCACAGAAAGGAGAACTCAATCCCGCCTACCTTGCCACGCATCGCTTCTCGCTGGAAGACGCACCACGTGGCTACGACATGTTCAAGCATAAGACGGACGGCTGCGTGCGGGCGGTGTTCGCGCCATGAAAGCCGCGTGTTCCAAACCTGAGAAGCCCTTACACGGTGACGCACCGATGCTTTTTTGCCTGGGTGCAACCGTTTGGATCTAGAGTCGTGAACACCGACAGTTTCTTACCGAGCGACACAATTCGCCAACAAGACGTCGGTGAGTTGAAGCTTATCGACGCCTTGCCACAGATGGTTTGGACCGCGCGCCCGGATGGATCAGTCGATTACTTCAATGAACAATTCGCGGCTTTCGCCGGCACAGCACCGATAGAGGACGGCCTTTGGGTCAGCTTCGTTCATCCCGCTGACAGGGACGATGCGCGAAGACAGTGGGCACGCGCTGTCGAGACAGGCGAGCCTTCCGAGGCGATTTTCCGCGCTCGCAACGCCGCAGGCGAGTATCGGTGGATACTCGCCCGTGCGAGGCCGCTTCGAAACGCGGAAAACATCATTATCAAATGGGTCGGAACCAATACGGATATCAACGACAGAGTAGTCGCGGAGGACGCATTAAGAAACGCCAACCGTCGCAAAGATGAGTTCCTTGCAATGCTGGCCCATGAACTGCGAAATCCACTCGTGCCAATCGGTGCCAGTGCTGAAATGCTCTCGATGAACCCCGGGGTCGACGACCGCGTGCTCAGAGCAAGCGAGATGATCGCACGTCAAGTTAAACACGTGACAGCGCTTGTGAACGATTTGCTTGATGTCTCACGGGTGACGCACGGCCGCGTTGCGCTCGAGCGGCGCACGGTGGATATGAAGGAGGTCGTCCATGACGCTGTAGAGCAAGTCAGGCCAACCTTTGCGAAGAAACGACATCAGTTGAACATTGTTTTCGGGGCCGATCCCGCGTGTGTTTGCGGCGACTACATTCGTTTGGTACAAGTTGTTGGCAACTTGCTTAACAACGCGGCGAAATACACACCCGAGAACGGGCTCGTCAGCGTTGAGGTCGGGAGCACCGAGGATAACGTTGTCGTTCGAGTCATGGATAATGGTGTTGGAATGGAGCCCGAACTGCTGAGACGGGCCTTCGACCTTTTTGAGCAAGGCCAGCAAACTGCTGCGCGCAGCGAAGGCGGCTTGGGCATCGGTCTGGCTCTGGTGAAAAACCTTGTGCATCAACACAGAGGAACCGTGACCGCATCAAGCGAAGGTTTGGGTCGAGGTAGCGAGTTCATCGTCCGATTGCCCGCTGTCGCGGCAAGATCCGTGGCTAAGCAAGCCGTGAATGACGAGACGTCGCGCCAACCTACTTTCAAGCGACAGCGCATTCTCCTTGTCGACGACAACGTGGACGTTGCCGAATCGCTAGGCGCGGTGCTACACATTTTGGGTCACGACGTAGCGATCGAGCATGAAGGAGCCGGCGCGATAGAGCGCGCTCGCAAGGAAAGTTTTGACACCTGCATTCTCGACATCGGGCTGCCGGGCATGGACGGCTACAGTCTTGCCCGTGAGCTTCATGTACTACCCGGCACCAGAAGCGCGGTATTTGTGGCTCACACGGGTTACGGTCAAAAAGAAGACCAGAAGTTGTCAGCCGAAGCCGGCTTTACGCATCATCTCGTCAAGCCTGCGCCTATTCATGAACTTGAGAGACTCCTTGCAGAGCATAAAGCGCATTGAGTTTTCCTCGCAGCCTAGCGCAGCCACGGAGAGATGTTGCAGTCGCTTGTTCAGACGTCATTCTCCGAACCGGTGCAGGCCAATACAATTGCCGGCATCAAGCGGCCATCGATGCAAAGCAAGGTTTCTAACCCGGACACCTCTTAAACTACCCTGCGATGCCCACCCCGCAAGCGAACAACGCTCTGCCTGTTCGTACGTACCGAAGCAAAAGCTGGCTGGACGACTAATTACACCGCCTCGTATTTTGGAGAATTCAATGGAGCACGCCGCTACGCTTCGCTTAAGCTTAATCCGCTCGCTCACGGATGACGAAATTTGCGGCTTTGACTATCAGGTTGAGCTGAAGCGTTTTTTTAGCTTGATTCGCGCTGCTGGAATCCGAATGAATGCTATCGCATTGACAGTGGCCGGTGCTGCGATCGACAGCGGGTTCACAGGAGAATTCGTCGTCCCCTTGGCTCAACCGATCGGACCGGTATTGGGACGAGCTGCATGTGCGTGGCTGCAAGGTCGCGCCGGACGAACTGTACGCTTGACCATCGGTAATGTCGAGTTCAATGTCGTCGCGCCCGATGACGTTGATGCCCTCATTCAGCGGTTCGCGACTCGCACTTTCATAGCGGGTGATGACAATACATAGTTACTCGTATTAGCAAGTCTCCATCTGAAACGACAGCGCACGCCGGCGCTTCGGTTAGTCGGTCTCCCTGGTCTTCCGATGGAGCCACAAACTCTACTACACGACGATCGAAATCAAGACGGGACGGTGAATATTGTAAATTCTGTCCCGTTTAAGCGCTGCTATGGAAATAAAACGTGCGTTTCTAGGTGCCGCAGAGTTTGAGTCCGGAGACGTTGATATGTCCACTGGAAAACGACCAAAGTTAGTTCTTTATCCGACAAAACCAATGCCACCGACGCCTGGTTTGTCAGAGTGCGATTTCGCCATCTACGCATCCTATCGTGGCACCCGAGCAAGTGGCTTTTACGGGACATTGAAGGTGGTCCGCAAAACAGATGCAAAACTGCTGTTCCCGTTTGACGGCGCTTTGCCGATTGGCCCCTACGCAAGCAAGGACGAGGCGACCTCGGCTGCCCAGCAGATCGGGCACCGCATTGTCGAGGGTGATCTTACGAACCCCGAGCTCTAACGCCAGCCGATTGACTTAACAAGCAATGGAACTTCCAATCAATCAACCTTCACTTCGCCTGACCAAGCGCGGAGTCGAATTCTCGGTGGTGAAGAACAAACGTTCTATTGCGTGCGTCATGACGATCGAAGCCTTGCAACAGTTCTTCTGGCTCGAGCCCGCAGCTGCCGAACAACGCATTTTGCAATGTTTCCAAGATGGTCGCGCACGCATCTTTGCCGTCGCCGAACGAAAATGTTTAACTTGCAGCGACAACTCGATTCTCCTAACGCCTAAGGATTTTAGGAAACGTTGAGGTTCCGAGCGTCCGGTCTTGGTAATTCTTATTGACCGTAGGGCGTACGTCAATATTTGCTGCTTTTACCTTCGGTACTCTGGAGCCGGATCGAAGCCTTCGCTGCGGAGCAGCGGCAGGAAGAAGGCACTGCAGTCGGTGCATCAACGTCGACCGTCACTTATCTTGTTTGCACCGGAACAAGGCGTACGGGCTGTTGCTGGTCTTCGTTCTCGGAGATGCCGCGCAGGCCTAAGAGAAGTGAAGTTAAGGAGTCAAGGAACAGGCCTTTCTGACAATATGCGTCGAAATCGAAATCCTTTGAGTTCTTCTTGACGAATGCTTCATCAAGCGCGGTCAAGGCAATAACGATCGCAGAGGACGTTTGATGGGAACTTCTGATGACCTTCGCCACTGCGAATCCGTCTAGGTGAGGCATTGAGATGTCCAGCAGCACCACGTCCGGCTTCCATACGCATGTTGCAGCGATAGCAGCAGCGCCGCCGTACATCGCGATGACCTTCTGCTGGTCTGACGCGAGGTAGGCGGCGAGTGCATCGGCCGCATTGCTGTTGTCATCGACCACAAGCACGCGCGTTGCTCTGCTCGTGACGGACACTGTGCGCGAGGTCCAGCGACGAGCTGTAGTTCAGCGCTGAAACATAAGGTATGCTTTCTTAACCTTCGAAGTCTTATGTTAAGTGAGCTGCATGTGCGGCGGGTGGTGCGCTGACGCAATTCGGCATCTCAACATTTGAGCGCAGCAAGTTTACTTTTACCCACAGAACAGCTCTGCACCCGACTGCAGTATATGTTGCCTGCGGGCATGTGCGAAGCGAGATGTTATCTAAAAGGAAGGGGCGACGGTTACCGGGCAAGAGGCGAGCGTAAATCAAGAGCCTGGCGAATTGTCCGAGCTAGCTCATCTGCGCTATAGGGTTTGCTAAGCAACGTGACGCCCTCGTCCAAGCGCCCCTCATGAAAAATAATGTCACGCGTGTAACCTGATGCATAGACGACGGCGGCGCGGTGTGGGGGCTGACTGGCTAGTTGCGCCAGCTCGCTGCTTCGTATTGTGCCGGGCATGACGACGTCGGTGAACAGAACGTCAATACGCGAGCTTCGCTGGAGTACGGCCAATGCTGAGTCACCGTCATGGGCTGAAAGCACTTTGTAGCCAAGCTGCGCGAGCATGTCTATCGCGGCCAGACGGACATCCGGGTCGTCCTCTACAACCAGAATGGTCTCTCCACCGCGAGCGTGAGGACTTGCAATCACAGCCACGTCCTCTTCTGGGGCGTCGGTCGCCGGGAAATATAGCGACACGGTCGTTCCTTTGCCCACCGTACTCTCGACATCGATGAATCCAGCGCTTTGTGAGACAAACCCAAATACCATGCTTAGCCCTAGCCCCGTGCCCTGGCCCTCGGGCTTCGTTGAAAAGAAAGGTTCGAATATGCGGGTGCGAATCGTGTCTGACATGCCGCAGCCGTTGTCTGAGACGGAGAGCTTGACGAACATACCCTTCGGCAAGGGCGGCCCAGACGTAAGCGCACGTTCGCCATCTTCGTTACTGACCTGAAGAACAATTTTTCCGACGTCTCGGATGGCGTCACGCGAGTTGATTACTAGGTTAAGTAAGGCGTTCTCAAGCTGGTTCCTGTCTACGTAGATGTTGCGCACTGGCAAATCAACGGACGTTGTGACTTCAATCGACTCAGGAAGCGCGTGCGCGGTCAACTCCAGCATCACTTCGACGAGCTTCGATGGATTGACGACTCGCGGAGCAAGCGGTTGTCTCCGAGCGAAAGCAAGCATTTGCGTCGCGAGCTTTGCGCCACGATTCACAGCATTGGTGATTACTTCTAAGCGCGACGCTACTTTACTGTCGCCGTCGAGCGTCCGATTCAACAACTGCACATTTGCCGAGATAATCTGCAACACATTGTTGAAGTCGTGGGCGATTCCGCCAGTGAGGTTTCCAATTGCCTCAAGCTTCTGCACTTGACGGAATTTCTCTTCGGCCTGCACGCGAGCAGACACCGCATCAGCGACTCTCTCTTCGAGCGTCTGCGTCAGCCGAAGCAACTTATCCTCAGCGAGCTTCCGTTCGCGTTCAGCGAGGACTTTCCCGGTGGTTTCGAACACGATACAAATAACGCCCGCCGGAGCACCGTTGTCCTCTGCCACTGGGCTGTAATGCAGGTCCATCCAAACCTCTTCTGGCACGCCACGCCGGTGCAGCGTCAGCTGTTTGTCTTTGTATGAAAGCGTGCCGCCCTTCAGGCAAGTGTCGACGACGTTGCGATTAAAATCGGCAACCTCAGGCCAGCCTTCCTCGACTGGTTTGCCAAGCAAAAACGGATGCCGGCCACCAGCAAAAACAGAGTAGGCATCGTTATATATCATGGTTCCGGGCTCGCCCCACAGCATCACGAGTGGCAGAGGGGACGCCAGCACGAAACGCACGGCTGACCGAAGACTATTTGACCAATCTTTAATAGGACCGAGCGCAGTGTTCGTCCAATCAAATTCAGCAATGCGCGCAGAAAGCTCACCCTGCCAACCTTCACAACCATGTGACAGCACGGGCCATTTCGTCGTGGCGTTCATAGTTCGCTTTGGTCTATGCAATATAAGTGAACAGCGCTTTCGGAAGAAGCTTACGTCGTTTCCAGCCCAGCGCTGCACGGTTTGGCCCCGATTTTATCAGCGACGTGAACATCTCTGCTGCAGGCGGAATTGTGCCAGCTTCGTTCCGCAATCTTTCTAGGTAGCAGCGAGCGCTATCGATCGTCCAAAATGCGTTCCTAATAAATGTTGGTTACGGAAACGCTACTTATTCGCATCCATATGGCATGCATCAAATTGCCAATTTAGAAGACTACATCACGAGGCCAAC
Source organism: Caballeronia sp. GAWG2-1 (assembly GCF_023631405.1). Taxonomy (NCBI): domain Bacteria; kingdom Pseudomonadati; phylum Pseudomonadota; class Betaproteobacteria; order Burkholderiales; family Burkholderiaceae; genus Caballeronia; species Caballeronia sp. GAWG2-1. The sequence goes on along the minus strand of NZ_JALQDD010000044.1, from coordinate 57,488 downwards.
CGTTCTCTTGATCGACGCTGGCTACTATTCGCCGATCACACGGAGTTTGAGCCGCTGGAGCCTAACGCCCCTCAACATAGACGCGCGACTAGGTTCATACACGGCCACCGATAGGCATGTGAGCCGCCACCAATCTACTTGTGCTGCGCGCCCTCGACGCTGTTGCGTGTCACCTCAATTATGAGACGCCAGACTTTGCGGACTAGCTGCTGCAGCGGGTGGACGGGTTCTAGCTTCGACATCCTTGTTACGACTGCGCATCAATTCCCAAGGGCATTTTGTCGAATTCACAGCCGAGCGTATCGATGTGGGTATTCAATACGGCGGCGCAAGTTGGCCAGAGATTGTGTCGACATTTTTGCGACGCAATGAGTGTTTCCAGTCTCCCGTCCAAGGCTGTCAAAGGGGTAGCGACGCTTGAAGACGCCGCTCGACTTAAAGCATTACCGGCTGTTTCACGATACATCTGCGCGTGGGTCACTCGAATTTCCGACTTGGCGCTAGTCGGAGGCCGCGCTCAACTGTTGTCTCTACACGGTGGTCTGGATGACCGGTCCGCTCCGCTACCAGCCCTTAGGTTCGCAATTGAACGACCGGCTGCTGTGGGTCGAGGTTGTGCGAAAACAAGAGAAGCACCTTGGCGAGCACACGGATGTACCCGATCAATCGACGGACGATCGAATAAGTGCGGTCACAAAAGAAAATTCGCCTCGCTTGCGATCAAGGCGACTCGCCGCTTGTTCTTATGTTCTTATCGCTTCGATCAGCGACGACGTACCCAGAATACTGATTGCTCGCTTCACGTTGTACGCCAAGATGTGAAGGCTCATCTCGGTTCTCACCCGAGGAAGCGTTTTCGTCAAGAAGTGCGCCGAGCCCATCCAGAACTTGAGCGTCCCGAACGGGTGCTCGACCGTCTGTCGTCGTAGTCTTGCAGCGTGTGGACTCTTATCGAGGCGACGCTGCATGTCCTCGAGTACCTTCTCATGTTCCCATCTCGCTATCCTTCGATATGGACTCGGAGTGCATTGCGACTTGAGCTTGCAACTTGGACATGCTGACGGCCAGTATTTGTGAATCGTCAGTCCCGCCTCGACCGTCTTGAAGTGCCAAATAGCTCTTTCGCCTGCCGGGCAGCGGTACTCATCGTCAGCCTCAATGTAAACGAAATCCCGCTTATCGAAACGACCGTCTGCCTTGCTGTTCGATGTCAGCGGTTTGGGGACGAGTGTCCTGATTCCTTGCTTCTCGCAGCGAAGAATTCCATCGCTCTTGTAGTAGCCGCGATCGGCAAGCACCGTCAACTTCTTTTTCCCGATAGCGTCCCGCGCCATTTCCGCCATTCTCGCCAACTGCGTTCGGTCATGTCCAACGTTGACGACATCATGTGCAACGATCATGTGACTCTTGAGGTCTACAGCGGTCTGTACGTTGTAGCCGACCATTCCCGTCCCGCGCCCACTGGTTGCCATCGAGCGAGCGTCCGGATCCGTTAGCGAGATTTGGCCATCGGGCGCTGCGCGCATTAGCGCCTCAATTTCGCCGAGCTTCTGCACTTGCGCTTTGAGACTTTGGATCTTCTCTTTCAAATGAGGGATCCGTTCATCCGGCAGGCTCGCCGGCTCTCGATCGGCCCGGTCCAGTTCATCCATATAGCGAGCAACGCTTTGTTCAAGTTGCTCCATGCGAGCCTGAAGCTTGCGATCAGTGAAATTATTGTCACGGTTGTTGACCGCCTTAAATTTGCTGCCGTCGATAGCAACGGTAGCGTCTGCGAATAACTTCAACCGGCGGCAAAGCAACACGAACTCGCGGCACACTTTGCGGATCGCAACGCCGTTGTCCTTACGAAAGTCAGCGATGGTCTTGAAGTCAGGCACCAGTCGGCCTGTCAGCCAGATCAATTCGAGATTCCTTCGTGCTTCCCGCTCGAGGCGGCGACTCGATTGAATTCGATTCAAGTACCCGTAGATGTAAATCTTGAGCAAGGTCGATGGATGATATGCTGGTCTGCCCACCAAAGAGGGCGTGGCTCGCTCAAACCCAAGACCTACTAGATCAAGCTCATCAACAAAGACGTCTACCACTCGTACTGCGTTATCAGCATCGACGTAGTCGTCGAGACACTCGGGTAGCAGTGCGACTTGATCTCGCGCCGCGCTTTCAATAAATCGCTTCATGGGCCACCACCGAAAGACGTGTTGACTAACTATAGGCAATCAACACGTTTTCGCACAGCCTCGGTCGCGAAGCGACTGTCATGGTCGACTAGTCGACCTAGTCATCACTCAACTCTAGTGCGCTCACAAGAGCTCCTAGGGCCTCGACATTGGCCTGAAGCATATAGACCGTAATGTTCATAGCTGTTACATCCCGAATCCAAGCCGGAGACACGATTTGTAAGTCAGCGGTTTCCACACGGTGAGCAGCTATTGCAGTAAGAGCGGTTATTCTTAACGTCTGTCGGAGATTCAGTGGGGAGCTCGCTTCTCGGCTTAAAAAAGGTTTGTTGAGCAAGATGCGACGACCTGTTAAGGTCAATCATTGCCTTGTCTCGGAGTGAAGATGCAACTCAAGTCGAACAACCCGTTGCGAGAAGACGCAATCCGCCTGCGTGCCTATTATCTTTGGGAGGCAGACGGTCGGCAGCACGGACATGATGATCTCTATTGGGACGAAGCGATTGCTCAGTTGCAGAACGAGAGTCGTGTCGCTTCGTCCCCCACTTTACCGGACGTTCTCGTTGATGCGGCCGATACGAAGCGGGTCTTGCAAGCGAAGAAAGGTGCGAGCACATCGAAGGGAAGGGCGGCCGCGCAACCCGATCACGACTTGCAAGGTGGCCGTGCACATGCGGACGCGGAGCCAGTCCGGACGACGGAAATTCCCGCATCAGCCACTGGCGCGAAAGTAAAGCAAGGCACAAAACACGAAGAGCCGCCAGCCAAGCCTGCGAAAGAAGTGGTCACGAAGGCGTCGAAGATCGCAAATGAGTCGGACGCAAAACCTAAGCGATCTTCCAAACCCAAGAAAGCTTCATCGGATGCAAGATCATAGCGGTGGCCTGTTCGGAAGCCCTGCATCAGTCAGCAGAAGTTGCGGCTGACGGACGTGAGTCCCCCAAGCAAGTGGGACAAGTCCACCAGTCGATGGGCAACCAGGTGTCGAACTTCTCCCTCGCACTGCCAGGTCCCGTACACGGCGAGCAAGGACGCTCCGAGCGCTTCCCTTCGTTGCTTTTCCTGCAATGACGGCCAGATGATCACATTGACGTTCCCCGTTTCGTCCTCGAGGGTGACGAACATTACGCCCTTAGCCGTCCCCGGTCTTTGCCGGACAGTGACGAGGCCGCAGCCACGCGCCAGACGCCCGTTTCGATAGGCTCGCAAGGTCGAAGCCGGCATCAGCCGTTGCTCAAGCAGCATAGGTCGAAGTAGCGAAAGGGGGTGGCGACCGAGTGTCAAGCCGGAGGCGTTGTAGTCGCTCACGATATCTTCAGCTTCAGATGGCGCACCCAACGCTGGCGTCTCGTCATCAATCCGGCCGTCGGCGAGGATGTCACGATCGGGTACGGCTGCAACCGATTGCCACAGTGCCTCGCGCCGATTGCCCGCTAACGACTGAAGCGCGTTCGCGACGGCCAGTACCTGAAGATCATGACGATCCAGCTGGGCTCGTCGCGCCAGGTCGCTCACGCTCCCGAAAGGGCTCACCGCTCGCGCGTTCTCGATGCGCTCCGCCGCCCCATCACGCATGCCCTTAAGCAACGATAGCCCTAGGCGCACAGCAGGCTTCCGGCGACCTGGGTGTGGCTCCAGCACCGAATCCCAGCCGCTGATCGTGACATCGATGGGCACTATATCGACGCCGTGGCGCCGTGCGTCCTGTACGAGTTGCGATGGCGAATAAAAGCCCATCGGTTGCGAGTTGAGCATAGCGGCGAGGAAGGCCGCCGGCTCATGGCATTTGAGCCAACTGCTCGCATACACGAGCAACGCAAAACTCGCCGCGTGACTCTCCGGAAAGCCGTACTCACCGAACCCTTTGATCTGCTCGAAGATGCGCTCGGCGAAGGCAAGGTCGTAGCCTCGTTCCTTCATGCCGTTGACGATGCGATCGTAGTATTGCTCCAGACCGCCTTTGCGCTTCCACGCAGCCATCGCACGACGTAGCTGGTCGGCTTCGCCCGGTGTGAAGCCGGCAGCCAGGATCGCGACTTGCATGACCTGCTCCTGGAAGATCGGCACACCCAACGTTCGACCCAGTGCCGTCTCCAGTGCTTCACTCGGATAGGTCACCGGCTCGAGCTTCTGACGCCGCCGCAGATATGGGTGCACGGCGCCGCCCTGAATTGGACCAGGGCGCACGATCGCCACTTCGATCACCAGATCGTAGAACGTACGCGGTTGCATGCGCGGCAGCATGCTCATCTGCGCGCGAGATTCGATTTGAAACACGCCGACTGTGTCGGCCTGCGAGATCATCTCGTAGGTGGCCGGATCCTCGGGCGGGATGTCCTGCATTTCGAACCGCTCACCACGCTGCTCGGAGACAATGTCGAGCGTGCGACGGATGGCCGACAACATGCCAAGCGCCAGCACATCGATCTTGAGCAGCCCGAGTGCCTCGAGATCGTCCTTGTCCCATTGAATTGCGCTGCGATCGGCCATCGCGGCGTTCTCGACAGGCACAAGGCGCGTAAGTTTGCCGCGGCTGATGACAAAACCTCCCGAGTGCTGAGAAAGGTGCCGCGGAAAGTTCAGGATCTGTGCCGCGAGCGTCGCCCACATCCGGATCAGCGGATTTTCTGGATCAAGGCCGGATTCCTCGAAGCGACGCAAAAGATCCTGCGAATGATCGAACCACTGGTGGCTCTTAGCGACCTTGTCGACGATTTGCGGGTCAACGCCCAGCGCCTTGCCGGTCTCGCGCAGTGCGCCACGCGGTCGGTAGGTTGAAACGGCCGCCGCGATTGCCGCCCGATCTCGCCCATACTTCCGATAGATGTATTGGATGACTTCTTCCCGTCGCTGATGCTCGAAGTCGACATCGATATCCGGTGGCTCGCCGCGTTCCTTACTAAGGAATCGCTCGAAGAGCATGTTGCCGCGAGACGGATCGACTTCCGTCACGCCAAGGCAATAGCATACGGCGCTGTTGGCCGCCGAGCCACGCCCCTGACACAGGATGTGCTGACTACGCGCAAATCGCACGATGTCGTAGACCGTGAGAAAGTACGCCTCGTAGCGCATCTCGCGAACGAGCTGCAGTTCATGTTCGATTTGTTGCTGAACCTCGTGCGGAATACCGGCCGGAAAGCGCCTGTGCGCGCCAATGTAGGTTTCCTGTCGCAGATATGCTTCATGCGTGAACCCTTCCGGCACCAGTTCATCCGGATACTCGTAGCGCAACTCATCCAGCGAGAATGTGCAACGCTCGAAGATGTTGAGCGTTTGAGCGAGCGCGTGAGCCGGATACAGATTCGACAGACGTAGCCGTGAACGCAGGTGCTGCTCCGCGTTCGGTGCGAGATCGTAGCCGCATTCCGCCACGGGCTTGCCGATACGGATTGCGGTCATTGTGTCTTGCAAGGGCTTGCGCGAGCGCACATGCATCACGACATTACCCAGCGCGACAACCGGTACGCTGTGCCGGTCGGCGACGTACTCGACGCTGCCGCGATGGATGTCATCCATCGCACGCTGGTGCAAGATCAACCCGACCCACGCGCGGGCCGGAAAGGTATTGTTGAGCCACTCGACTTGTGCCGAGAGCGCTTCTTCCTTCGCCGGGAAATCCGGCACGAGGATAGCCAGGCAGTCTGGCATGCCACGTAAATGAGCGTGTTCTTTTTCAGGTTTGGAGAGATCGTGCGGCGTGAGCAGATAATTTCCCTTTGCCGCCCGCATGCGGCCGAGCGTGATCAGCTCGGACAGGTTGCCGTAGCCGTTGCGATTCTGCGCGAGGAGAATGAGGCCGAACGCGGGGCTTTTGTCGGCATGCACGAGCCGAAAATACGAGCCGATGACGAGAGGCAGCTTGTCTTCCTTTGCCTGCACATGCGCGCGCACCACGCCGGCGAGCGAACACTCGTCGGTAATCGCAAGGCCTGAGTATCCCAGTTGCGACGCGCGCAACACCAGCTCTTCGCCGTGCGATGCGCCGTGCAGAAACGAAAAGTTCGTGAACGCGAATAGCTCCGCGTAGTCGGGTAGGGTCGACGAAAACAGATCCACGACAACACCACTTACCCGAACAGTCCGTGAAGAAACCAGCGGACTTCCTCAGTCTTCACGCTCGGTCGCTCGCGGTAGATCCAGTAACAGCTCTTGTCGGTGGCTTCCGCGACGTAGTAGTCGCGCGTCACGAGTTCGCCGTCGTGCCAGCCCGCTTCAATGCGCTCGCCAGCGGAAACGAGTTTGAGCGGCGAGCCGTAGAACGGTCGGTGGTTTTTGATCATGAGCCGCACCGGCTCGTTGAGTAGCCAGGTGGGGCGCGGAAGTTCGGCCGGGGGCGGACACGCTTGGGCGGTGTCCTGGACCGGTATCCACTGATTGGCGTGTTCAGGCCGGTGGTCTGAGGTGGGCGCAGGCCGCAGGACATTCTCAGGCCCCAAGCGCGCCACCAGCAATTCGAGCAGCCGGTTGTGATCTTCCGTCGAACCGCCCGGGTCGGGAAACAGCGAATCGCTCGGCGGCTCGGCCGGCTGGACTCGGGATGCCGTCAGCCGCACGGCAATGACGGCTGCTTCGAGCTCGATCCGTCCAAGTCGCTCTCTGAGCAGGCGGACCAGGTGTTCCTCGTGCCAGGTGGGTTCGGCAAGCGCAATGTCGATCTGCGTGGGCTCAATGGCCTGGCGACCGCGCTCGTGTTCCAGCGTGATCGTGGCCTGCGTGAGCGCGAGTTGCTGCGCGCTCAGCCAGCCGCACAGTTGGACGATCAGACGGCGCGCGGAAAAGAGAACGGCCTCGGCATGCTCGACCCGATCGGGCAGTTCGGTGCGCGCGCTGAAAGCGGGTGGCAACTCAAGCCACTCGTAGAGTTCAGGCGACAGGCCATAGGCGCGGTCAAGCGACTCCAATAAGTCCACGCCACACCTCTTTTTAAGCCCTGCACGCGGCAGGCGTCGAATATCGTCGAGCACTCGGCAACCGAGACCATTGAACCAGTCGCTGAACGACCGAATCTCCGGCACCACCACGAAAGGCAGCACGCCAAGGTGGCGTTCGAGCGAACTCATCTTGAGTACGCGTCTGCGCCCGCGCTTGGCGAGCAGCCACGCGCCCTGGCCGGTCGGCGCCACGCTCATGCGGGCGGTGACGCCGATCGTCCTGACCGTCTCGTTGATCTGCCGGCACACCTGTCGAATGCCGCCGAAAAGCCGAAGACTGGCGGTGACATCGACAATGAGGGTTTCTTCCTCGCGCATGGCGACCTGCGGCGAGAAGCGAAGCAAGGCAAAGGCGACTTCACGTTGTACATCGTGTTCACGCGTCGGGTCGCGGTCAACCATCAGCGCATCGGCCGCGAGTGTCGTGACACCTCCTCGTTTCATCCCCACTCTCACCCCCGCGTCTTGTGCTGCCTGGTCCAGCACAATGACCTTGTCGCGTTCCAACACCACACATCCGTGTTCAGTCGGAGGCGACCACCTCGGACGGAATACCTCCAGCGAGAGCCGGGGCAGGAAGATGGCGACGAATACGGCCATGGGGGCTGAGCAAGATCGGAGACGGTTGAAGGTGGATGGAGAGTGACTCGGTTCGGGTGGGTCCTCGTCGCTTGATGATGTCGACAAAGATGCCGCCGTCGGCGGGCCGCACTCCCAGTCGTAACGTCGCGGGTGACGAATCTTGGGCGGCGGCGAGCGGTCGAACCAGAATCAGGAGCGTTTCGGTTGCTTGTGCCGCCAGATGCAATCGCCGCAACGCCTCAGATCGAATGTGCTGCTGCCAGAAGAGCAGGGCGCCACAACTTCGTGCGTTCAGTACGCGCTCGGCGCACCAGAGCGCATCCGCGGTCTTCGGCGCGCGCAGCATCGTGAGCTTGTTCAGCGGCACCCCCAAGTAGGCGAAGGCGAGGCTGTTCGGCACGTGCGGGGCTTGCAGCAGCGCGACCGGTCGTTGGCTCGCGGCAATCAGCGCGGGAGTAAGCAAGCGCATTTCGCCGATTCCCGGCTGCTGGACGAGCAATTCGACTAAGGAGCCAATGGGCCAGCCCCCGCCAGGTAATTCCGCCGACAAAGCCGCGTAGCCGGTGTCGATCGTCTTGCCGTAGGCCCGCGCGAGTTGCGACCCACGCCAGATCGCGGGATGGATCGCTTCAATGTGCTTAAGCAGAGCGGCCATGGCAAAGAAGGTTCAGAAACACTGTATGGATGTACAGTGGTATCTTAGCGCAAAAATGAAGCAGTGAATTGCGCCCTTTTAGCTGGAACCGAAAAAAGCTGATCAATATGCTTATCCCAGATACTTCACGGCGGATCGCCGGAGTCGTGACCAGGCTACGTCGCGCATTCGACGCCGCGACCATGCACGAAGCGTTTCGCGCGTAAAAAGCGGCCCAGCCGACGTTTTTGCGCAGGAGAACGGGTGTTTGTTCGAACGAAGCCTCTTGATGTTTTCAATCGCTGGGAAGCCGACGGCAGCGTGCGCGATCGCCATTACTGTCGAGGGGCGACCCGCAGCGCGTCCGCATCTGCAACCGAGGTCGGCGGATCGGTACTATGGTGGAAATACGGAGGAAAAGCAGGATCGACATGATGAAACCTGACATCGACGAACTGACTGGCGCACGTGCGGATTTGCTCTGCTTTCTGGTGGCGACCGTAGCCGCGTCTTACGCTTTGACGCACGAATGGCGCGTCGATCACGTGGTGGAGAGCTGCCGCATCTGGCTTAAGCGCAATCTCGTCACGATGGACTGGCTCGCGCGCATCCGCATAGGCCAACTGGCCCTCAAAATTGCGCGACGCGATCTGAAGGGAGCGGGCATTGCCGTGCGCCAGGCGGACGTGCAGACACTGTTCACGGATGGCATGGGCCTGAATCACGCAAGCACAGTGGTGCAGAAGATGATGCGGCTGTGCCGTGACGCCACCGGCACGGCGAGCTAGCGCCCCCTTTTTACGATCGGACTTAAGGTCAATACCCAGGGAGACAACAGTGTGCTACTCGGCCCAGATTCAGGCGGACTACCGGAAATACGTCAAGATGTTCGGCGCGCAGATGGACATTCGTGAGTTTGCGCGCCTGTTCTGGGAGCGCGCCGAAGGCAGCAAGGCTAAGATTCCGAAGGCGATGGAGGACGCATTTCACGAACCACAAAGCGACGACGAACGCCAGATCAAAGAATTCATCGATCGGTTCAATGTCGAGCGGACCTCAAAGATCGAGCAGGAGCTTTTCAGGCAGCGCACGCGTCTTGCGGATGCTGAGCGCACGCTGCAAACGAAAACTACCAAAGCCGCTACCGAAAGCAAGCGGATCGCGACTGACAAGATCGAAGCCTCGTTGCGACGCCTGGAGGACCTGAACCGAACCGAGTTTAGGCCGCGCGACGCACGGATTTTCCCGGGCACGTTTGCACCGGTCCTAGTTAGCGAGAACGGCGAGTACGTCATCAAGCCGATGCGCTACCAGTGCCGAATCGCAGGCAAGCCGGCCAACTACGACGTCAAGTACCCCGGCACCTACAATGCACGGCGCGACAATCTCGAAGGATTCTGGAAGCCGTGCTTCGGTCACACGCATGGACTCATGCTGGTTGATGTTTTCTACGAGAACGTCAGCAAGGCAAAGATGGAAGGGACGCTGCTGGAGACTCATCAACGGGACGAAAATATGGTCCTCGAGTTTCGCCCGAACAACAAGCAGCTGATGTATGTCGCTTGCCTGTGGTCGAAATGGAGCGCACCGGGGGAGCCGGACCTGCTCTCCTTCGCGGCCATCACAGACGAACCGCCGCCGGAAGTGCAGGCCGCTGGCCACGACCGCTGTATTGTCCCAATCAAGCCCGACAACGTCGAGGCATGGTTGAATCCAGACGCCTCCAATTTGGCCGCGCTCTATGCGATCCTCGACGATCGCGACCGGCCCTATTACGAACACCGGCTCGCTGCTTAGGCGGGCGTGCGCTGCGCAGCTCCAAGCCGACGCCGCTAATACGCAGCGATTTATTCAAAAAGACGCTGATCGTCCCGGTCCTGACTAGCATGTCGCGATAGACATCCTGGGAGGACACATGGACGAACTAGAGAAACACCGAAGAACGCGATCGAAGCGCTTGCTGGCTTTGCAGTTTGCAGTCGCGAGCATCGCTCACACTGAAGGCGTGGTTTGCGAATTGCACGCGGGCGATGCTTGCACAGTGGGTCTGGAGTGCTCCAGGTCACCACTCTAAATGGCTCGCAAGCTCCCTCGCTTCGAGGCTGTCGGCATCAGAGAAGGCCGAACGTTCTGGCGCAAGTATCGCGGCAACGCGGACGTCGAGCGCATGTTGCTCGAGATCGCACAGGCGCGGGAGGTCATGCAGCAGATCGGCGATTACTTCGACTGCCTGCACAAGGTGTGGGTTGAAGAAAATTTGGGGCAACTGGTCGCCCTCGAAAAGATTCGCTTGCTGCTGAACGAGCAGGCCCTGCGACAGCGTGTACTCGCGGGACTCAAACCACCGCCTCGTAAAGGTGAACCCGATGACCGCAATGGACCCGATGAACCCGAAACTGAAGTTATCGGCTAGCCTCAAACAAGCCAGAAACATTGACTGGGAAGGCAAGCTGACGAACTTCAAGGTCAATGACGTACGTCGCGCGGTGCGCGCGCCGTACGAACGCGGGGCACAGCGGTTGCTTTACTTGGTCATTATCCACGTCAACCAGGAGGACATGATGGCAGGCGATACAGCTAATAAACCTGGACAGATCGTGAAGGTGTCGGGTATTTACTCGGTCGTTCACGATGATGGAAAGGACACGTTCGAGGTCACCTGTGTAAAAGGTGAACATTTCCCGCCGACGCGAAGCGGCAAGGGCGCACATTTCGAATTGAAGTATGGCGCGACCCACGCTCATCAGCATGAGGCACGCAAGGGTACGGGCTCGGGTACAGAATCGGTTTCGCAATCGCGGACTTAAGCCTTCACGGCTACTTCATGCCGACGGCCCGGCGCATTGCGAGTGTAATGCCTTGCCGCGTGCGCCAGTAGCCGTCCCACGGGTCGCGGTCCAGAGAGCGTTGCCTCTTGACGGCCTCCAGCATGCTCCATTGATCGCCGCTCTTTACTTCCTCGAGTTCGTCCCATGCGATGGGCATCGACACGGCCAGGCCCGGACGGGCGCGAACTGAGAACGCTGCCACGGTGCTCGCACTGCGTCCGTTGCGAAGATAATCGATAAAGATTTTTCCAACGCGGTTTTTGGGACCGAGCACGGCCGAGAAGCGGTCCGGTACAACCTGGGTCATGTGTTGGGCGACAGCTTGCGAGAACGCTTTAACTTCCTCCCATCCCTGTCGACGGGTCAGCGGCACGACGATATGGAAACCCTTGCCGCCGCTTGTCTTGACGAAGGAACGAAGTCCGATCTCATCGAGCACCACCTTGACCAATGTGGCCGCCTCGAGCATCGCGGACCAGGGCAGCACCGGGTCGGGGTCAAGGTCGAAGATCACGCGGTCCGGATGCGTAAGATCCGGCGCGACACCATTCCACGAATGAATTTCGACCACGCTCATTTGTGCGAGACCAACCAGTGCCTGAGGGGTATTGGCGGCAAGCAGTCGTGCATGGTTGGGATAGACACTGGCGGGCAGTTCTTCGATGCCGGGAATGCGGGCGCGCTCGCTGTGCTTCTGAAAGAACTGCTCGCCCGCGATGCCGTCGGGCGCGCGTACCAATGCCAGTGGTCTGCAATGAAGGTAAGGCAGCGCCCACTGCGCGATCGCATCATAGTAACGGACGATTTCCAGCTTGGTTAAACCGGATACCTTGTCCATCACGCGTTGTGGATTGCTGATCCTGATGTCGCGAACAAACACGGTCCCGCGCGGGCCAGTACGTTCGCGTGGCGCGCCAACGCTTTCGACTGCGGGATCGTCCACTGTGGTGCCTGCCTTTTCCTGCGTCACTGCGCTCGCCGGCTTGTCTTCCCGGAGTGCCTGAAACACAGGATGCCGGATCTCGCCGGAGGGCGTCCACTCCAGAAACGAGACTTCGGCAACGATGTCGGGCGCCAACCAGTGAAAGTCTCGATCGCGCTCTGACACCGGTGCATTGTGGAACGCTGATTTCGTCTGCCGAAGCGTTTCAGCGCGCTTGGCAAAGGCAGCCGCGCGTGACGGCGTGAAGTGAGGCGCAACGTTGCCCGCAAAGCGCAGCGATCCGTCTTCTTCGTACACGCCGAGGAGCAACGAGCGTACGCCCGACTTCGCCCCATTGACGCGTGAGAACCCGCCAATCACAAATTCTTGGCGAGACTTGCACTTGAGTTTGATCCAGTCCGGTGATCGGCCAGAGCGGTAGGGCGCATCGCCGCGCTTGCCGATGATGCCCTCGAGTTGCATCTTGCATGCGGACGCAACCAGCGACGCGGGGTCGTCGGCGAAGTCATCGGAAAAGCGGATGAGCGGGCTCCCGACTGCGTCCAACAGCTGGAGAAGCAGCTTGCGGCGCTGACGCAGCGGCTGCTCACGCAGGTCAACACCATTGAGCCAGAGCAGATCGAAAACAAATAGCACAATATCGGTGGTGCTACGACGATCGAAGGCGTTCTGCAACGCATTGAAATCGGGCTTCCCTGACGCGTCCAGCACAACCGCCTCGGCATCGAGCCACAGGTTGTCCACCTCAATCGATGCGAGCGCCTTCTGCAAGCGCGGCATGCGGCTCGTCCAATCGTGCCCGTTGCGAGTAATCAGCGTTGCAGCGCCACTCTCGACGCGAGCGAGCATGCGATAGCCGTCGAATTTGATTTCGTAGGACCAGTCGCCGCTCGCAGGGTGGCGTTCCATTAGCGTGGCAAGTTGCGGCTCGATGATGAGCGGCATCTCGCCTGCCGGCGTTGCCGGCGCGCGTACGCGGGCCTTGCTTGGGCCATTCCAGCGCCCCATCTTACGACTCGCCGCGATCGGGTTGAGCGGGCGGACCGTACACGTCGCTACGTGGGAAGCTTTGGCGTGGTCGAGATTGCCGCGGATGTAGCAGTTGAGTGGTGTCGATACCGGCCATCTGAAAGACCTCGGCAATCCGTCGGAGCTTAATGCTGAAGTTCATTGGCCAGTGAGACTTATCGTCGTCGCCGAAAACCGTTATGTTGTCATGGATCGTGAGGGCATAGCGCGCTAGCAGAAGAGCATCGACGAATCGCGCTTCGCGCGCGACCTGTTTTAGGAATGCGTGGGTTTTCATGGCGCCATCTCCAGGACACGCAGGTGCAAACAGCGGGCCCGACTGCGGGCCCCGATTAGTGTTGGTCCGTGCCGACGGCCCCTTGCGAAACTGCGATACGGGTTTATACTAACCAGCGTCTCCTCCATGTCTCCTGATATGGATTCAACCCGCTCGCAACCGAGCGGGTTTTTTTCAGCGCCGCTTTGTGACCGGTGCGCTCGTCTACGAGTTCGAACCGGCGCCTGGCAAGCTGCCTTGTTGGTTGGCACGCCGCAAAGTGCGACGTCACCGTCGCGTGCCTTCGATCAGAGTCCCGTCGAGGGTCTGACGTAATCGCGTCGCCGTTCGATGGCTGGACAAACCCATCAGAACACTGACCTCTTCATTGGTTTTACCCGCGATGAGATAGCGTCGACCAAACGTGTTCCGCAGCAGGCGCGGGCTCTCGTCCGGTGCGGAAAGATTTGCTTCATGCAAAGCGGCGCGCACACAGATTAGCAGCGTGTCCGGCCTCATCGGCTTGCCGGAGGCGGTCGTAACGAACAGCCAAGACGTTGCGCACTTCATGGAGCGGCGCGCGTCAAGATATGCGCGCAGCACCTCGGCAGCGAACATTTCGATCGGCACCCGACGCGCGATGCGCGCCCCATGCTTGTCGACGAAGACGGTCGGGCGTGCGCTTCCCATAACTAGGTCATCAATGCGTAATTGCCTGAGTTCGGCTGCTGTCACGCCTGAGGCAAGGAAGAGCGCAACGATAGCCACGTTCCGCAGTTGTTTGAATGACTCTGGCCTGGACGAGGCGCACAGTCTCTGCAGCCGCGCATCGTCCTCCGCAGACAAATAAATTGGCCTCGGTTCATCTTCCGGCCAGCTTTCGATGCTGAGCAGGACGGCGGCCGGATTATCCTTGCGCAGTCCCATGTTCACCAGATGCCGTGTGAAGCGATCAATCAGTTTGAGGTAGCGAAGCTTTGTCGTCGTACCGGGCGAGCAGTCTCGTGCAAGCTCGGCAAAGAAGCCCTCGACGTAATCGGTGCCGAAGGTCGCAACGGTCTGCCGATGCCCGGTGAGGTAATCGTTGAATCGCGAAAACATCGAGCGATGCTGAACGATGGATTGTTCTGCAAACGCTCGCCGGTCGGCGCCGACCGCTTCTTCGCGTTGCCATTGCCCGTAAGCTTTTTCAGGATCGGACAGCCACAATTCCATTGTCGTAAAAGTCGATATACTGAATTTAGCGAAACCCAAACATAACGCGAAGCTTACGTTTCGCCAAGCGCGCCGTCACCAAGAAGAGGGCTGTTCGACGGGCCAACGCGCCGGGCTCGACGCTATCACTCTCCGGTACTGGCACACCTTTACGCCATTACTCGCGGATCGGCGCATAGGGCAGATGCCCTCCGCCGCTTCAAGACGCCAGATCACCGCACAAGATCTGACACATTCACTCGGAGTACTGAGGATACGGTGTCGACGCGACGGGCATCGCTAAGCGTGACTCAAAGTGAGACCAATAGCGGCTCGCGAAGCGATGAGCGGAGGAATGGAGCACGATTAGTTCGCTGGCTCCCTATCGCGGCTCAAATACAGGCACTTTCGCTTGCTTAGGTATCGGAAATTTTCAAGGTAGTTGTCGCCTCAACGATTAGATTTCAGGCAGCCTCTCTGTCTTGATTTCGGTGTTGTGGGGCGTCGCCCCGATTGTCGATTCGATCCGGGTTCAGGTGCACAGCATCGACGCGTTGCCAGTTGCGCGTACGGCGTTTCCATCGAAGCGGATTGCATTGCCGGGCATTCTCGTAGAGCGCCGCGCGTCGATCCAGAATGTCCTGATCGAGGTTGGCATGACGCTGCGCCGGCGTCACGAAACGGATCGCGCTATGACGATGCTCCTCGTTGTACCAGCGCACCAGTGCGCCCACCCACGTGCGCGCGGCAAACAGGGTATCGAATGCCTTGAGCGGGTAAGCAGGTCGGTACTTCAAGGTCTTGAACAACGACTCCGAGTAAGGGTTGTCGTTGCTCACGCCCGGGCGGCTCAACGACGGCATGACGCCCAGCGCCTGAAGGGTGGCGAGCATCGTCGCGCCTTTCATCAGGCCGCCGTTGTCCGAATGCAGAATGACCTGGGCGGGCTGTATCGCTTCGCGCGCGCAGAGATCCCTGAGGACTTCGCTGGCCAGCACGCAGCTTTCCTCGGCATAGACCTGCCAGCCGACAATCTTGCGGCTAAACACATCCAGAAACAGATACAAGTAGGAATACTGCCCACGAACCGTGGTCGGCAGGTACGTGATGTCCCAGCTATACAACTGGTTCGGTGCATCGGCGCAAACTGAACGGGGTTTGCTGCGTGCCTGTGCCGGCCGTTCGCTGCGCCGATGGGCGAGTTGCTTCTCGGCCTTCAGGACCCAGTAGAACGTCGATTCCGAGGCGATATAGCGTTGCTGGTCTGCCAGTCGAGGCACGATCTGGCTTGGCGGCAGATGACCGAAACGGGGCGATCGCCAGAAGCTCGGCGCGTTCGTCGGCAGAGAGCTTGTGACGCGGCTCATGGTGCCGTAACGAGCGCCCGTCCACCGCATCAGGTTCGCCGCGCTGCCAGCGCTGAACCGTTCGGGCACTGAGCCCCAGAATGTTGCACGCACGCGCCTGGCGAGCCCCGGCCAGGGTCGCCTCGCTGATCAGGCCGATCAATGCCTTGCGCTCTTCAGGGACCGTCATTCGGCCTCGCCCCCGAACAGCGCCCGGTGCTTTTTTTGCAGCACCAACAGCGCCGCAGCTTCAGCGAGCGCTTTCTCTTTGCGTTTGAGTTCGCGCTGCAACTCGAGATTGGCCTGCTTCAGATCCCGCACTTCCTGGGCGCTTTCGCGCCGGATCGCGGTTCCACCGACGTTGCAAAAATCTGCTCGCCACTGCGCAAGATGATGCGCGAACAGGCCGCGCTCGCGACACCAGCCGTTCAACGCTTCGTCGACCAACCCATGGCTCTGCTGCAAGGCCATCAGCCGTTCTTCCAGCGACCAGTCTTCCGGACGTCTTGCGTGTCCGGAGCTCGAGCTCTGCTTCGTGGCGGCGGCCCCTCTCATCCATTTCCTCAATGTCAGTACGTTCACGTTCAATTCGTCGGCCACCGCTCCAACTGTTCGGTCACCGCGCTGCAGGACCTTCGACAGTGCCTGCTCTTTGAACTCAACAGAATACGTTTGTTTCGCCTTCAACTTGTACCTCTGACTCTTCTTGATAAGAAAGTTCAGAGGCGACAACTACTATGACGCCGGGGGGCCGCATCTGCGTTTTCTTGCCGCAGGTCGGCCAGCAGCACATGCTTACCGGCGCCTACGCGCCTTGCGATCGCCTGGCCAATCGAGCCGGGACCTATGACGACAACAGCTTGAGTCATGATGAATTCCTTCTTGAGATTGATCGGAATGGATGCACTTGACACGGTGCGCACCAGGCGCAAACCAATGCTGATACCGCGGTAGTCCGGTTCGTAGTCGCGCCGGAAAGCCGTGCGCCAGATCGTGGCAGTGGCGTGCCAAGTCCCGCCACGCACGACACGGCGCGTTCCCCGCTGCGGCCCCTGTGGATCGACCGCCGGGCTGCGGGCGTAGTAGTCCGCGTCATACCAGTCCTGCACCCATTCCCAGACGTTGCCGTGAACATCGTGCAGGCCCCACGGATTGGGTTGCTTGGTACCGACGGGATGGTGGCCGCCGGTCTGGAAGTCGCCGCCGTGCCAGGCGTAGCGGTCAAGTTGACGCTCGTCATCTCCGAAGGAGTAGCGCGTGCTGGTTCCAGCCCGCGCGGCGTACTCCCACTCGGCCTCGGTCGGCAGGCGGTAGCGCGTGCCACCTTCGCGCTTGTTCAGTGCGGCGATGAACTCCTGCGCATCGTTCCATGAAACCGTCGCCGGATGATCGGGCCGCGTGATGCGTTCGGCCATGCCCGGCAGCTTGTAGTAGGGATTCGAGCGGTCACGCTCATAGGGGTTCTCACCCAATACCGCCTGCCACTGCGCCTACGTCACCTCGTGCCGACCGATCTGGAAGGGCCCGGCTGATGGTGACCTGATGCTGCGGCTTCTCGAAAGCTCGCGCCTGATTGTCACTATCGGGCAACCCCATCATGAAAGTTCCGGCCGGTATGGTCACGAACTCCATGTTGAGGCTGTTGGTAAATATCGCAGCAGCACCTTGGGTTCGCTGCGCCAGGGCTGAGCCCGGCCGCCCAAATTGCCCCGTCGCGCAAACCCCGGCCGTGGCAGCGGCGGCAGTCGTCAGCAGCTTGCGGCGCGACGCGAAAAGATGATGATCAGGCTTCATGGCGCACCACGATTCGGGAGTTGGACAAGATCAGGGTCGTCTGGGTGAATGGCCTTCAGGTCCGCGAGCACCTGGGCTGGCTCCTGGTCCAGGGGCATGTTCTCGGCGTGGCCAACACCATCGGGCGACTTGCCGAAGTCGCCGGAATCCGCAGTCACCGCAGCGAAGATCGGTGCCAAGTCCTTGGGTACAGGGCCGACTTCGGCGACCAGCTCGAAGGTCTTGTTGCGGGCCTGCTCCAGCGTGAGGCTGGTCACCAACACCTCGGCGATCTGGCGGCGGGCGATCACTCCATCGGCGGGTGTGCCGGCGTGCCGGGTGTCGCCCTGGAGCATCACGATCCGGCGTTGATTGGCATCGTTGTAGTCGAACCATCCGGGACGCACGATCGTGTAGGCATTGCCGCTGGCGCGCACGAGGCGTTCCGAGCGTCGCTTCCAATCGTGCGCCTCGGTCCGGCGGTTATAGGAACCAACGCGGTCGGTGACGCCGATGGCGGTCATCAGCGCGATGCGGGTCTGCTGCCCGCGCGGGGCGAACAGCACGTTGCGCACGCCCCCGTAGTCGATAGCGCGCATGTCGGCGTTGCCGCCGTTGGAGCCGTGCGTGAAGACAATGGCGTCCACGCTGGCGACTGCTCGCGGTAGCGTATCCGGCTGGGTCAGCTCGCCGACCACAGCGTCCACCTGCGCCGGCAGCCCGGCGGCCTTGCCGCGGTCACGCACGAGCGCACGCACGGTGTGGCCCTGGCGTAGCGCTTCCTCGACAACGTGGCGTCCGACGCTGCCGGTCGCGCCGACGCACAACACAGTCAATGCTTTCGCGCTTATGTCAGACTCCGCGCGAATTCCTGCGCTGCGGCGAAGATTTCCTCGTCGCTGGTGCTGAGCGTAAAGGACGAGATGCCTCCATCGACCGGCATGACCGTGCCGGACACGTAGGTCGACAGGTCGCTGGCGAAGAACAGCGCCGCGTTGGCCACGTCCTCGGCCGAGCCGTAGCGGCCCATCGCCTGCTTGCTGCCCAGCCGCCCAACCAGGTACTGCACCAGCTCATCGGCCTTCTCGGGAGGAACGCCGAATGCCTTGGCGATCAGCGGCGTCATGATGACGCCCGGTGCCACACCATTGGTGCGGATGCCGAATGGCGCCAGCTCCTTCGCTGCATGACGGATCGTTCCGACGACGGCATGCTTGGCCGTCGCATAGGACACTGACGACCAGCCGCCCTGCAGGCCGGCGACGCTGACCGTGCTGATGATGGAGCCACCCGTGCCTTGTTCCTTGAACCGGCGTGCGGCGCACTTGTGGCCCAGCACCACCGAGCGCACGTCCAGCACAAAGGTCTTGTCGAAGCCCGCTGGCCCGATTTCGGTGATGGACGATCCATCGCCCGTGGAGCCGGCGTTGTTGAACATCACGTCGAGCCTGCCGAAGCGGGTGACGGCCGCGTCTACGGCAGCCTGGATGGAGGCCTCATCGGTCACATCGGTGCGCTGAAACACCGCCGCTTCGCCGAGCGAGGCCGCAGCCGCTTCGCCGGCCTCCTGCGCGACGTCGGCGATGACCACGCGCCCACCCTCGGCGACGAAGCGCTGCGCGGCAGCCAAGCCGATGCCACTTGCGCCACCCGTGACGATGGCGACTTTTTCTGCTAACAGGTTAATCATTTCGTTCTCTCTTTGCGCATTGGTTCGGCCTACCGGCACCACGCGATTCAGTTGATGGCGTTCACTTCGCGAGATACTTGCCGAAAAATGATTCCAGCTTGCCCCAGGGGATCAGGTCCGATCGGTCGTAGAGATCGACGTGCGTTGCGCCCTGCACGATGTGAAGTTCCTTCGGCTCCGACGCCATGTCGTAGGCATCCTTGCTGAAGTAGAGCGATTCGGCTGCGGACCCGGCGATGAACAGCAGCGGGCGCGGCGAGATGAGGCCGAGGGCCTCGAACGGGCGCGCGCTCGACATGACCGCATTGCTCGTCATCGTGAAGGTGCTGGGCGTGCGCGGATGCTGGCCGCGCGGCGTGTGGTAGTACTCGTGGAACTCGCGGAAGATGCGTGGCATGTCGTCGGTGACTTCCATCGGCGCGCCGCCGGCCATCTTCACCTCGGCACCCGCGGCCTCCGCCCAGCGCTGCTGGCCGACCGCTTCGAGCATCGAGCGATACTCGCCCTCGTTCTGGCTCTTACCGAAGCCATCGCGGACCATGCCGCCGATGTCGTACATACTGACCGTGGCGAGTGCCTTGATGCGCGGGTCGATTTCCGCAGCCGCCAGCGAGAATCCTCCAGACCCGCAGATGCCGAGCACGCCGATCTTCTCGAGATCCACCTCGGGCTGGACGCCAAGAAAGTCCACGGCGGCGCTGAAGTCCTCGGCGAAGATTTCAGGCGAGGAGATCCGGCGCGGCTCGCCGCCGCTTTCACCGCCGAACGAGGCGTCAAACGCGAGGGCGATGAAACCACGCTCGGCCATGGACTGAGCATAGAACCCGGAGGTCTGCTCCTTCACGCCACCGTAGGGGTGGCCGACGGCGAGCGCCGCGACGGGTGCGTTCGCGCTGGCTGTCTTGGGGCTGTACATGTCAGCGACGATGTCGATGCCGACACGATTCTTGTAGGTCACCTTGCGATGATTGACGGCATCACTCTTTGGAAAGGTCTTGTCCCAGTTCTGGTTCATGTCATGTGCTCCTTGTGTTGAGGAATGTCCGGTGGCTGGTATGAGCGATGCGTCGGCGACGGCCTTGATTTGCTCGGGCCTGCTGTTCGTGCCCGCCATCTTGCCATCGACGATGTTGAAGCCGAACTTGGTGGCGAACACCACCTGCTCGCGCACGGGGCGCAGGGCCTTGCCCACGGTTTCTTCGTTGGTGTAGGGGCCATACATCTCCGCCGTGTCGAAAAAGGTGACGCCGCGCTCTACCGCCTGGCGGATCAGCGTGATGCCTTCCTGCCTGCTGACCTTATGGGCATAGGAGAAGTCCAGGCCCATGCAGCCATAGCCGAGGGCCGAAACTTCCAGACCGTTCTTTCCCAGAATGCGTTTTTTCATGAATGTTCTCCTTTCCAGATAAATGCGGACGTGACCCGACATCACTTGCCGACGCGGGGCGCCAGCAAGCGTTCGAGGAGCGTTCCAGCGTGAGAGAAGGCGAACGCGCCTTGCCTTACTTCGCGCTGTATTCCTCGTCTGTCACGTGTTCCATCCAATCCACCGCCTTGCCGTCCTTCATTTCGGCGATGGCGATGTGGGTCATCGCGCAATCCGGCGATGCGCCGTGCCAGTGTTTTTCACCCGGCTCGATCCAGACGGTGTCGCCGGGGCGGATTTCCTGCACCTGTCCACCGGCGCGGCCGATGAGGCCGAATCCGGCGGTCACGAGCAAGGTCTGGCCCAGTGGATGGGTATGCCAGGCGGTGCGTGCGCCCGGCTCAAAGGTCACGGTCGCCGCGCTCAAGTTGCCGCTGCCGCAGAACGGGCAGTCGATGCGCACGGTGCCGGTGAAATACTCGGCCGGACCCTTGGCCGAAGGGGTGGAACCTGTCTTGGTGATCTTCATATGTGCTCCTGATGTTGGTGAACGCAGTCGCCGTGCCTTGAACGGCGGACAAACTGCAGGATGTGACTAAGTCGGCAAAACGGTGCGATAAGTTTTTTGCTCGTGCCTCGCGCGTGCCGTCGAGATACTGGGGGGAGAAGCTGATCAGCGTCTCAACTGCCGGGCCAGGGTATTGCTGCCTGTCATGCATGCGCATTCGCGCCGTATTCAACGTGTCCGAATCTCCAGCACCTTTGCCAGCGCTTCGCTGGCGCGCCGGCCGCTGTCAGCACCGACACGCTCACCCAGAACCTGCACGGCTTGTTGCATCTGCTGGGCCGTCAGGCCCATGTTCATGCTGTAGCCCACATGCCCTTGCAGTTGCCCTTCGGCGCCCGGCAGGGCCGACAACATGCCGACGGTCGCCAGCTCGCGGCTTTGCCAGTCGAGGTTGTCGCGCTCGAAGATGGCACCGAACAGGTGGGCCTGCAGGTACTCGCCGATGGCGGGGGCGAATTCGAAGATCGGCCCCGCCACGGGCTGGCCGACCAGCTTGGTCTGGTTGGCCGTACCGGCGGCGCGCAGCGCATCGCCCTTAAGAATTGCTTGGCTCGGCTCACGGCCCGGTGCGTCTTGAATGCCGCGCTGTTTGCGGGCATCAAGCACCTTCATCAGTTCGGTAAGCGCGTTAAGGCTGCGGGGAAAGCCAGCATAGGCGTAGAGCTGGACCAGCACTTCTCGCGCATCGCTGATGGTCAGGCCGGCATCCAGCCCCTGGTTCAGCGCGGTGTTTAGCTTGACGATGTCGCCTGCTGCGGCGAAGGCGGCGATGGACAGAATCGCCTGCTGCTGCGCGCTGAGGGTATCGGCCGCAGGGGCCGTGTTCTGTGTATTCATGATCCGGGACTCCTGTGCAAGGGCGGTTTTCGCGGCAGCGCTGGGAGATGCACTGGAGGCGGCGATTGCCGCGCCCAGAGCCAGCGCGCCTGCAAGCGCGCGATGCTTAGCGATTGTTGTATTGCTCATCGCTCACCAGTTCCTTCCAGTCCACGGCCTTGCCGTCGCGCAGGTAGGCGATTGCGATATGGCTCATGCGGCTATCCTTTGCCGCGCCATGCCAGTGCTTCACGCCGGGCTCAATCCAGACCACATCGCCCGCCTTGATAACGCGCGCGGGCTGGCCTTCCTCCTGCACCCAGCCCCGGCCTTCGGTGATGATGAGCAACTGGCCCACGGGATGGGTATGCCAGGCCGTACGCGCGCCGGGCATGAAATCGACCTGGCCGACGCTACCGTAGCGGCCACTCTTACCCGCAGCCTTGATGTCCACCGCTGCTTGGCCGGAGAAGGTCTTGGCGTCGCCGATCATCGTGGGGGTGGTGCCGGCGGGCGTGATCGAAATGCCGTCCGCATGGGCCGCTGCAGCGCCGAACAGTAAGGAAGCGCAGGCGGCGATGAGGTATTTCTTCATGAGGGATTCCTTTCGTTGCGTTGAATATCAGTGAGGTTTGGCCGACTGGCTTGCCGTCCGGCGGATCACGTAGCGCAGCCACACAATGTCGTCAGGCAGCCGCTCGAGATGCGTGAGTTGGAGAGTTGTCCCCTCCGACGGGAGAAGCCCAGCCGGCCCTTGACACTCGAACAGGGTATGGATGCCCGACAGGCCATCGATGCCCGGATAGAGCATCAGGCTCACCTCGTCGATGAGGCCCGCCTTCAGGAAGGCGCCGTTGACAATGCTGCCACCTTCGAGCAGCACGCGGCGCATGCCGAAGGTTGTGCCCAGCGTCTGCATGGCCAGCGCCAAATCGTGTCCGTCGCGGCCAGCGAACAAGTAGGAGATACCCAACTCGCGCAAGTGAGCCAGGTAGGCATCGGACACCTGCTCGGACAGCACGGCGATGAAATCATCGCCCTCGATTTGTCCACCTTCGTAGCGAATCCGACCTTTGGGGTCGAGTACAACTAGACTGCGCCGGGTCGTGCGTTCGCCCAGGAAGGGGTCGTATCTTGTCGTAGGCGGCAGCCCGTCGTGGTCGAAGCTGTGCGGCGCATGGTGGATCTGCACCGTGTTGCGGCCAAGCATCCACGCTTGGGCATTGAGCCGATCGCTGATGTCGTAGTAGCAGGCCGTAGCCTCGTCCACAGTTCTACCGTTGCGGGGCAGGTTCCAGCGCTCGCCATCGATGCGCCCATCGAGGGTACTCATCATGTGGCAAATGATCTGGGGACGCATGCAGACTCCGATTCAAAGAGGCCCCGAGACAGGCTATGTGCCGCTCATTGGCTCTAGGTATCGGAGCGTTCGCAGTCTTCAGTCCGGCCTACGGGGTGACGTTGGCATCAATGGCTAGACAGCGCGTCTATGCCAATTGCATTTCACTTTTTGAAATGATATGGAGAATGGCGGCCGGGATAAAGGTGCCAATTCCGCATGAACTCTTGAATTGAATTCATGAGTGAAGCCGGTGCTGACGCCCCCCAAAAAAAGGTCTGCTTCCAAGCCTGTGCCGGCCGCCGTCTAGCCTCGGCGCTCCAGCGCTTCTTCGCGGGCGCTGCGCAGGTGGTCGAGTTTTTCCTTGATGCGAATTTCAAGGCCTCGCTCGACCGGAAGATAGTACACACGGTCGCCCAACGATTCAGGAAAGCACGTCTGGTCCAGCGCCACGCCACCGGGTACATCGTGGTCGTACTGGTAGCCTTTGGCGTAGCCCAACTGTTCCATCAGCCGGGTCGGTGCGTTGCGCAGGTGCAGGGGGACGTCAGCCGTGCCATGCGTCCGTACTTCCTGCCTGGCTTGGGCGAAGGCCATGCTCGCCGCGTTGGATTTGGCGGCGCAAGCGAGATAGATCGCCAATTGCGCAAAGGCCATCTCGCCTTCTACGCCGCCGATGCGCTCGTAGATTTGCCACGCCTCCAGCGCCATGCTTTGCGCGCGCGGATCGGCCAGACCAATGTCGTCCAATGCCATGCACGTCAGGCGCCGTCCGAGATAGGCGGGATCGCAGCTGCCATCGAGCATGCGCGCCAGCCAGTACAGCGCCGCATCCGGATTGGAGCTGCGCACGCTCTTGTGAAGGGCAGAAATCTGGTCGTAGAACTGCTCGCCGCCCTTGTCGAAGCGACGGGTACGGTCGGCACCTGCGCCAGGGTCTGTGGCGTGATGTGCCCGTCCTCGTCGCTGGCCAGTTCGGCGGCGATCTCCAGCAGCGTCAACGCCCGGCGGACGTCGCCATCTGCGGCGCGCGCAATCTCGCCGAGCGACTCGTCCGAAACCTGCACACCCTCGCTGCCCAGCCCCCGCTCGCCGTCGTCCAGCGCCAGGCGCAGGGCCTGCACGATGTCCTGGGCGCTGACGGCTTCCAGCACATGGACCCGACAGCGCGACAGAAGCGCCGAGTTCAGCTCGAAGGACGGGTTCTCTGTCGTGGCCCCGACGAAAAGGATGGTCCCACGTTCGATGTGCGGCAGGAACGCATCCTGCTGTCCCTTGTTGAACCGATGGACCTCATCGACGAACAGCACAGTGCGCCGGTCTTGTGCGAAGCGCTGCGCTGCTTCGGCCAGTACCTGTCGCACTTCGGGCAGTCCCGTCAGCACGGCAGAGATCGCACGGAACTCGGCGTCGGCGTAACGGGCCAGCAGCAGCGCCAGCGTGGTCTTGCCGCAGCCGGGCGGTCCCCACAGCACCATCGAATGCACTCGTCCGGCTTCGATGGCGCGCCGCAACGCCGTGCCTGGCGCCAGCAGACGCCGCTGCCCAACCATGTCATCGAGCGAACGCGGCCGCATGCGCTCGGCCAGCGGACGCAGATGATCGGAAGTTGCGCTCAGCAAGTCGGTGGAGGGAGGGAATGGGGTTCGCATCGAATCTATAACCTGTTCTCAGTTCATCGTTCGTGTGCGCCGCGACCGCGCGGCAACGTGCCAGGAGCGCCGCGCGTGCCGACGCGCTCGCAGTCCATACATACACGCCGCGTCGTCAGCGCTTCTTCGCGCCTGATTGTCTGCGCGGCTCTCGGTGCCTCAAAGCCTCAACGATGACCGACATCGCACTGGAGGGATGGAGGCGGCTGGGGTAGTAGAGGTAGTACCCGGGATACGGCTGGCACCAATCGTATAGTACGCGCACCAGACGTCTCGCCGCGATGTGCTCCAGCACCATGTCTTCAGGCACGAAAGCCAGCCCATAACCGGCCAGTGCTGCCCTGACAATGTGCGTGCTGCTGTTGAACACCCACTGCCCAGCAACGCGGAAATTGATTTCCTTGCCATGCTTGTCGAAATCCCACGGAAGGAGGCTCCCTCGGGTGGGGAGGCGTAGGTTGATGCACTTGTGCCGAACTAGATCATGCGGCGTAGCAGGTTTGGAATGCTTGGCGAAGTAATCGGGTGACCCCACGACAGCCATGCGCAGGTCGGGGCTGATGCATACGGCGATCATGTCCTTGGCCACCTGAGCGCCCAACCTCACCCCCGCATCGAAACGCTGCAAAACGATATCTGCGAGAGCGTAATCTACGGTGATCTCGACCCGGATGTCGGGATAGGCGTGCAACACTGGAGCGAGCTTTGGCCATAGCACGCTATTGACTGCGTGTTCAGCCGAGGTAATCCGAATGGTCCCAGCCGGTTTGTCCCCCATCTCCGTCACTGCGGCGATCTCGGCATCGATATCCTCGAAACGAGGAGCGGCATTCGCGTATAGCCTTTCACCCGCTTCCGTCGTGGAAATCCTCCGGGTGGTGCGCGTCAATAGACGCACGCCCAACCGGGCTTCAAGTCCTTTCACAGCATGGCTTACTGCCGATGTTGACACGCCGAGGAGGCCGGCTGCTCGCGTGAAGCTACCTTCGCGGGCCACATGGATGAAGGCGAGCACATCGTTGAAGGTGTCGTTGCTGCGAGGCATTCCTCATTTCCTCTTGGCAGGATGACGCAGCGCATCGATCAGCACCGACATGGCGCGCGAAGGCTCGCTGCGATTGGGGTAGCACAGGTGGTAGCCGGGGAATGCAGGGCACCAATCCATCAGGACTTGGCGCAGCCGTCCTTGGGCAACGTAAGGCCGCGCCATGTCTTCTAGCACGTAGCCCAGGCCGAATCCGGCGAGCGCCGCATCGAGGACCTGCATGGGCTCGTTGAAGACCAGTTGCCCCTCTACGTGGGCATTGACGCGCTGCTTGCCCTTCTTCAGCTCCCAGGCATAGAGGCCGCCTTGGCACATTAAACGTAAGTTGATGCACGAGTGATGGATCAGGTCCTGCGGCGTCTTGGGCGCAGAATGCTGGGCCAGATAGGCGGGAGAGGCGACGATCGCAACCGGCCAGTCAGCGC
This sequence comes from Caballeronia sp. GAWG2-1, assembly GCF_023631405.1. Lineage (NCBI taxonomy): Bacteria > Pseudomonadati > Pseudomonadota > Betaproteobacteria > Burkholderiales > Burkholderiaceae > Caballeronia > Caballeronia sp. GAWG2-1. The sequence goes on along the minus strand of NZ_JALQDD010000044.1, from coordinate 30,891 downwards.
TGATGCGCACTGCCGTGGTATCGCCCGTCAGCGTGTCGCCCAGGCGCACCCCCATGTCGTAGCGCTCGGTGACGATTTCTGCGAGCCGGGATTCGACAGTCATCTCGACTTTGATGTCCGGGTACTCGGGTAGCAGTTTCGCCAGCTTGGGCCAGAGCACCGTCCTGGTCGCATGTTCGGTTGTCGTGATCCGCACGGTCCCAGCCGGCTTGTCACTCAGTTCTCCGATCGCGGTCAGTTCCGCCTCGATTTCCTGGAACCGTGGCGCCACGTTCTGCATCAGGCGTTCGCCTGCCGCGGTTGGCGAGACGCTGCGCGTCGTGCGGGCGAGCAGTCGAACCCCCAACCTAGCCTCCAGCGCCCGAATCGTGTGGCTGAGCGCCGACTGGGAAACCCCGAGCTGGGCCGCCGCACGAGTGAAGCTTTGCTCGCGCGCCACAGCCATGAAGGCTAACAGGTCGTTGTAATTCGCTCCGGCCATTGATGAAATGAACTCAAAAGTGTTTGCTTATTTTACCATAGATGGAACCAATTCGAGCCGGCTTCCCTTCGCGGTTCATTGAGGGCCTCCTCTTTTTTATAAGGACGTAAGGCGCAGTATCGCCTCCGACCACGGCACCGTGAACGCCGTGACAGGCGTCAAGATCGTCACTGGTCCGTCAGTCCAAACGGGAACGGTTGGAAACGCTTCCAAGGTCAGCACGCACCGCAACAGGCTTCGAGACGTTTGGCAATGTGTCCTGATCACGTACGCCATCTATGGACTCAGAAGCGTCCGCATCCATCGCTTCAAAGAGCGGGGCCAGATCGGTCTGATCCTCGCCCTTCTCGGCGACCAACTCGAAGGTCTTGCGGTTCGCTGATTCTGTAAATAGAGATTCCACTAACACCTGCGCAATCTGCTGTCGCGCGATCACGCCGTCGTCAGGAGTGCCGCTGCTACGCCGGTCGCCCTGAATGAACACCAAATGATGCCGATCTGCGGCATTGAGGTCGAACCAAGCGGGACGAACGATGGTGTAGTGGAACCCGCTAGCCGGCACCAATCGCTCGGAACGGCGCTTCCAGTCGTGGACCTTGGAGTCCAAGTTATAGAAGACGGTATGGTCGGTGACGCCGATGGCGGTCATTAACGCGATACGAATCGGTTGTTTCGCCTGGAAGAGGACATTCCTCACCGCCCCATAGTCGACGGACTCATGCTCATCTTCGGTGCCGTTCGCGCCGTGGGTGAATATGACCGCGTCGCATTCTTCCAGAACCTTCGCGATGTCCTGCGCTTCGCTGATGTTTCCAGATCGAATATCTACGGAGGTAGGAAATTCGGAGGCGACTGGATTGCGCACCACGATACGGACCGCAACATTGCGCTGCACCAGCTCGTCGACAACGAGCCTGCCCACGCTGCCAGTCGCCCCGATCACAAGAACTTTTTGTATTGATGTCATCGAACTACTCCTTACGTCTTTCCTTTGATTCAAGAAAGACGGCCGGCGTATACCTGCGTCTGGCCGCCATCAACAACAAGATTGATCCCATTGATGAAGGAGCTTGCGTCGGAGGCCAAGAACACTACGGCATCGCCGATTTCCTCAGCCTTGCCGACACGGCCCACGGGAATCTCAGCCGCGCACTTCTCGGCGAAGTCCTTGACCTGCTCGGGCGTCATGCCTTGAACCGTTTCGTAGCCTTCGGTGGGAATGGCGCCGGGACTGACGACGTTCGCGCGAATGCCGCGCGTTTTCAGCTCGGTGGTCCAGACCTTCGCCATTCCGATGATGGCGGCCTTGGTCGCGGCATACGCCGTGTACTCCGGCAGACCGATGAAGGCGGTCATAGAAGAGGTCAGGATGATCGAGCCGCCCTTGCCCATGATCGGCAGCATGGCCTGGACAGTGAACAACTGACCCTTGAGGTTCACGGCGAGCATGGCGTCGAGGTATTCCTCTGTAACATCCTCAAGCTTGCTGCCCTTGTAGTAGCCGGCATTCGAGAAGATGACGTCCAACTTTCCCTTTTCCGCCTGGATGACGGATGTCACGCGAACCATGTCCTCCTTGCGGGACACGTCTGCGACGATGGCACGGACGTTCGGCCCCAATGATTTGGCGGCTTCATCCAGAACGCTTTGGCGACGCCCGATGATATAGACATACGCACCGGCTTTCGCCAGGCGCTTGGCCGCGCCGAAACCCAGGCCCGTGCCGCCGCCCGTGACCAATGCAATTTAGCCGTTCAGTGATTGTGTTGACATTTTTCGACCTCGTATTTGAAAGAGTAAGGAGTCAGATGCAAAGGAACACTAACCGCCCGTTTGCACCACGGTCATCCGGGACAGGTCGATGGCGTCCTTGATTTTTTCGCCAAGCGCCAGATGCTTCGGATCGTGCATATAGCGTTCAAAGTCGTCCCGCGAATCGAACTCGGCAATCAACACGACCGCCCGGCTCTCGCACCCGCCCAGGGTTTTTTCGACCGAAAATTTCCGAATCCACGGAACGATGCCGGGGAGCGTGCGCAAGGTTTCGACGACGCTGGTAAGGCGCTCGTCGGTGCAGCCCGGAAATGTCGGGCCAACGAAGACGTGCCTAAGCATGGTGGCGCTCCTTAGTTCTTTTCCAGCGTGGCCAGATCGATCACGAATCGATACTTCACGTCGCTCGTGAGCATACGGGTGTAGGCCTCGTTGATATTCTTGATGTCGATGACTTCAACGTCCGAGGTGATGCCGTGCTGTCCGCAGAAATCGAGCATCTCCTGCGTCTCGGCCAGGCCGCCGATCAGGGATGCGCCAAGCGAACGGCCCCGGAACACCATCGAAGCGGTGTTGAGCGTGTCGTTCAGCGGGCCGAGATAGCCGACCAGCACAATGGTGCCCTCGGCGGCCAGTGTGGCAATGTACGGATTCAGATCATGGTCATAGGGCACGGTGTCGATGATCAGATCGAATGAACTCGCGGCGGCCTGCATCTGCTCATCGCTGCCGGAAATGACGATGTGATCCGCGCCCAGCCGGCGGGCATCCTCCTCCTTGCCGGGGGAGCGGCTGAACAGGGTGACGTCAGCGCCCATTGCCTTGGCTAGCTTCAACGCCATGTGGCCCAAACCACCGAGGCCCACGGCCGCGACCTTCCTGCCCGGGCCTGCACCCCAGCGGCGCAATGGCGAGTAGGTTGTAATGCCAGCGCACAGCAACGGTGCGGCACCGGCGAGATCCAGGCCATTCGGAATGCGCAGCACGAATCGGTCGCTCACGACGATCTTGTTGGAGTAGCCGCCATAGGTCGGCGTGCCATCGTGGCGATCCTTGCCCGCGTAGGTCAGCGTGCTGCCGTTTTCGCAATACTGTTCGTGGTCGTGCTCGCACGATGAGCAGTGGCGGCAGGAATCGACCAGGCAGCCGACGCCCACGGTGTCGCCCACTTTGTAGCGGGTGACTTCCGGGCCAATGCGGGTCACTGTGCCGACGACTTCGTGGCCGGGAACGATCGGATAGCTCTCGCCGCCCCAGTCGTTGCGGACGTGGTGGATGTCGGAATGGCAAACACCACAGAAAAGAACGTCCAATTCCACGTCGTCAGGACGCAGATCACGGCGTTCAAACGACCATGGAACCAGATCGGCATCGGAGGAATGGGCGGCATAGCCGTGTACGGGTGTGGGCATCAGAGACTCCTTCATGTCAGAAAGTGGCCTGTCGGAAAAACGGGCCTCGTTTCGCTACGTTGAAAGTGGTGGCAACAACGCCATTGGTATTGAAATTCTCCGACTTCGCAGTCCGGCGTAGTTGCCGGCTTCAACGCATTTTTTGCCTATTCCGACGAATCATCGTCGCGAATGCGGCTTCCCTGGCTGGAAGGTCTATAGTTGAAAGTGCCCCAAAACTACCCAGAGACCATACGGATCAATGACCTTCATGACCGCTGACACCCCTGCCGATAGAGACGTGCTCGCGGGTCTCGTCACACAATTTGTACGTCATGACGGGGACTTCGCGACCGACATTCCTGAACTGACCTTCTATCAGCGCAGCAAGGTCAGCGAGCCCATGCCCTGTATTTATGGTCTCGGCGTGACGGTCGCCTTGCAGGGGCGAAAGCGGCTCATCATTGACGGCGAAAGCGTCGAGTATGGGAAAGGCCAGTCGGTACTGACCACGATTGACCTGCCGCTTGTCTCCCATATCAGCGAGGCCAGTGTGGCGAAGCCCTACCTGGGGCTGCTGCTGACGCTCGATCCGAAACTGATCGCGCAGATTTCCGCTGACATGGACTTCCCAGCGGCCAAAAAAGAGGAATCTCGTCGTGCCTTGTCTCGTCAGTATCTTGATGCGGGTCTGCACGCTGCGATGTGTCGTTTGGTCGCGTCCTTGAAGGAGCCGCAGATACTGAGATTGCAGATCACACCGTTGATTCAGCGGGAGATTTGCGTGCGGTTACTAGCCAGTGATCACGGGGCGAAGCTCCGTGACATTGTTTCAGCGGGTTCACCGACGCAGCAGATCGCGCGCGCAGTCACTTGGATCAAGCAAAACTTCCAGAAACCCATAGAGATTGATTTCCTTGCTTCGCAAGCGAGCATGAGCGCATCGACGTTCAGGCTGCATTTCCGTGCCGTCTGCGGCATGAGCCCGCTCCAGTACATCAAGCAGATCAGGCTGCAAGAAGCTCGGCAAATACTATGGACTCAAAAAATTGATGCGGGGGAAGTCGCTTATCGCGTTGGCTATGAAAGCACCTCACAATTCACGCGCGAATACAAACGGCTCTTTGGCAATCCTCCATTGCGAGATCTGAAAGCGCTGCAAGATGGTTCCGAGAGGAACTAACTAGCTCAAACTCATTCCCCGCTGCCGTCCAACCTCCCATACCAGCGCTCAAGGCTGGATCGATTGGGCCGTCCGGTTCTGGAATGAGGAAATCGGGATCGCGTTATGAGTAGATTACCAAAGTTACTTTCTCGTCGGGCTGTTGTGTCGGCATCCATGCTGCTGCCGCTGGTGACTTGCGTGGCCTCTGTACTGGCTGCACCAGAGGCAACACCACGTTCCGCACGCAAGACGCTGGTGACGTACTTCTCGCGCACCGGCAAGACACGCGTGATTGCCGGCCAGATTCAACGTGCAAGGGGCGCCGAAATATTTGAAATCCAACCTGCCACACCATACCCCGAGGACTACGAACAAGTTGTTGATCAAGCGCGTCGCGAATGGGACAGCGGTTTCGAGCCGGCGCTTCAGGCCAGGGTTATCGACATAGACGCCTACTCAACCGTATTCCTGGGCTTCCCGATCTGGGGAGGAACAGCACCACCCATCATTCGTTCCTTCCTCTCAAATCATGATTGGGCGGGCATGACGCTGATTCCCTTCATTACCCACGGAGGATATGGCCTGGGCAACAGCCTTACGGTGCTCGCTGCACATGCCCCTCAAGTTCGGCTGCTAGACGCCGGATTGACGTTGGAGGCCAATCAGGAGCGTCGGACTCTTGACCATGTCACGGACTGGCTCAAGCACGTTCCATCTACCACTGAACCCAAACGGAACACACCATGAAAATAACACCGCCCACGCACTCACCTGACAACGCGGGTGCTCGGCACTTACGCGCGACTATTGCTGTCGCAATGCTGGCCAGTCTGTTGGGGGGCAGCTGCCGCACAACAGTTGCATGACATCCCATCGTCTGAAAGCCCACTGATCCTCGAATCACGCGGCAGCTTCTTCGTCGGAGGCGAGCAGGTGGAAAGAACCGCCGTTGAAATCGGCAGCTTCGGGCCGGACGACCGGATCACCGTCAACCAGATGTACGTCGAGTACATGGTGCCCCACGGCGCAAGCAAGGTGCCGGTGGTGATGATCCATGGCGCCACGCTCAGCGGCAAGACCTATGACACCACCCCGGACGGTCGCATGGGCTGGTACGAGTACTTCGTCCGGAAAGCCATCCGGTCTATGTCGTCGACCAGGTAGGACGGGCGCGTTCGGGCTTCGACCAGTCCGAGTTCAACACGGCTCAGGCGGGGCAGGTTCCAACCGGCAGACAGACCAAGCTGCTGAGGCTCGGCGACCGTTTCGGTTCCTGGACCAATTTTCGCTTCGGGCCCGAACCGGGGCAGCCGTTTCCGGACACGCAATTCCCGGTCTAGGCCGCTGCAGAGTTGTCCAAGCAAAGCGTCCCCGACCTTCTCGGAACCTCGCGCGCAGAATCCGAATTGGAAGGCCTTATCGGATCTGGGGCGGCAGCTCGATGGTGCGGTGCTGCTTGTCCACTCCCAGTCCGGCCCGTAGTTATTGCAATCGGCCATCATCGACGTCACGGGCATCCGCGCCATCGTGATAGTGGAGCCCGGCACCAGCAACGCTACGGTTCACACGGACGACGAAATCGCCACCCTCAGCAAACGCCGATTTTCGTCCTGTTCGGCGACCATCTTGCGTCCGACACACGGCTGCCGGGACCGACCTGGGAAGATCGCTTCAACGACTGCCAGGTGTTCAAAGAGCGCATCGATGCAGCCCAGGGCGGGGGCAGGCCCCTGCGGGCGGATTGATCCCTATGCCGGCAGCAACTGCCGGCGCACCATCCACAGATTGGACAGCGCAAACAATGTCAGCACCTGTGCCGTGTTCTTGGCCAAGCCGCGGTAGCGCACGTTGGTGTAACCGAACTGACGCTTGATCACCCGGAACGGGTGCTCGACCTTGGCACGCATGCTGGCCTTCCAGCTCTCCCAGCGTTCAACCTGTTTGCGTTCCCGTGCGTTGCCAATGGCCTTGACCTGCGAGCGCTTGGCGACGATGAAGAATATCGCCTTGCAGTCGGACAGTAAGCGACTCGGCATGACCGTTTCCCAGTGCTGAATATTTCGACGCATGATGGGCGCGTTCAGCTTGACGGAGACAGTCAGCCATGTCGAACGCAGCGGGCCGTACGCATCCCCATCGCACGTATGCGCAAGAAATCAAGCAGCAGGTGATCAGCGAGACATTGGAACCCGGCATGTCGGTGTCGATTGTTGCGCGACGGCACGACATCAACGCCAATGTGGTGTTCGCATGGCGCAAGCAATACCGTGAAGGCAAGGTGATCATACCTGCACTCGAAGCTGCGCCGAGCGTGTCCAGCACGAAGCTACTGAGCGTCGACGTGATCGACTCGATCGACCCGGCATTGGTACTGCGGCCGCCTAAGCCGGCAGTGGCGTCGCAAGCGACGAGCGGCGCACCGATGTCGGCGCCCGTGTGCGAGATCGAGGTGGAGATCGGCAAACGGCGTGTGAGGATTCGCGGCCTGTCTGCGGAGCGCGCTGAAGCGTTCCTGCAGGAATGCCTGAAGTGATCGCGCTGCCGGCAGGTACGCGCGTTTGGCTCGTGGCCGGCGTGACAGATATGCGCTGCGGCTTCCAGGGGCTGGCCGCGAAAGTGCAGACAGCACTCGAAGAGAATCCGCTGGGTGGCAACGTATTCATTTTCCGCGGCCGCCGCGGCGATCTCGTGAAGCTGCTTTGGGCGACCGACGATGGACTCTGGCTGCTCGCAAAACGATTGGAGCGAGGCCGGTTTATCTGGCCACAGGCCGACGGTGGAAAGATCCATCTGACGAGCGCACAGTTGTCGATGCTCCTCGAAGGCATCGACTGGCGACACCCGCAACGCACCGCTGCTCTGTCGATGTTGTAAACCACATCGAAGGCTCGTAAACTGCGACGCATGTCCCAATCTGCGCCGCTTCCCACCACCGTCGCTGAGCTCCAAGCTATGGTGCTCAAGCAGCAGGCGTCAATCGAGAACATGGTGCGGGAGATCGCCGCACGCGACGACGAAATCGAACACTTGAAGGCGCAAATCGACAAGCTCAGGCGGATGTACTTCGGGAGCAAGTCTGAAAAACCGGCCCAGCAGATCGATAAATTGGAGGCGCAGCTGGAAGACCTGACGGCCGGTCAGGGCGCGGCCGAGACGCGAGGACACCGAGACAAGACGTCGACGGCGCCGCCCGGTCGAGCGCCCACGCGAGAGCCGCTGCCGCCGCACTTGCCACGCGATGAAATCGAACTCACACCGAATTCTGCTTGCCCCAAGTGTGCGACAACGATGCAGCGACTTGGCGAGGATGTCTCCGAGCAGCTCGCGCGCGTGGCGGCTGCGTTCAAAGTGATCCGCACGATCCGTCACAAGCTGTGCTGTCCTGATTGCGGCCACATCGAACAGCCCGCGATGCCGAGCCGGCCGATTGAGCACAGCATCGCGCATCCGAGCCTGCTGGCCGACATTGCGGTATCGAAGTTCGCCGATCACCAGCCACTGTATCGCCAATCGGAGATTGCGGCACGCGAGGGCGTGACGCTGGATCGCGCCAGCATGGGCCGCTGGATTGGGCAGATCTCCGAGATCTGCGGACCGCTTGTTGAAGCAATCCAACGCTACGTGCTGGTCCCCGGTAAGGTACATGTCGACGACACCCCGGTTGCGGTGCTCGCGCCAGGCCACGGAAAGACGGTGACCGGTCGCTTCTGGGTCTACGTGCGCGACGATCACCGCTCGGGCTCGACCGAGCCGGCTGCGGTATGGTTCGACTTCTCCTCGAATCGCAAAGGCGTCCATCCTCAGACCCGTCTCGCCGCATTCCGTGGCATCCTGCAGGCCGATGCTTACGCCGGTTTCGATCAACTGTATGCGAGCGGCGAGATCCACGAAGCGGCATGCTGGGATCACGCGAGGCGGTACATTTACGATGTTCACGCGCGCACACCGACTTCAGATACCCAGCAACTGCTCGAGATGATCGGCGAACTCTACAGCATCGAAGCCGACATCCGCGGCAAGGCGCCTGACGAGCGCCTGCGCTTCAGGCAGGAAAAGAGCAAGCCGTTGCTCGCTAAGCTCGAAGCGACGGTCAGGGTAAAACTCGCGATGCTATCGACGAAGTCCGCGCTCGCAAAAGCAATCAATTACTCGCTAAATCACTGGGCGGCGCTTGTGTTCTACTGCGAGGACGGTCGAGTCGAGATCAGCAACGTGCTTGCCGAGAACGCGCTACGCTGTGTCGCGCTCAGACGCAAAAACTATCTGTTCGTCGGCTCCGACAGCGGGGGCGAGCGAGCCGCCGCGATGTACAGCTTGATCGGGTCGGCAAAGCTAAATGGGATCAACCCGCGCGCCTACCTCGAATACGTCCTGACCCACATCGCTGATCACAAGATCTCACGCATCAACGAATTGCTGCCCTGGAACGTGGCCGACAAACTGAAGCCGGCCGCTGCGCCTGCACCCTCAACCGGGTAGATCTGGATAGATTTGCGTGGATCCTGTCCACGATCGCCGATCATGGACACGATCTCCCGTGATCTATACGAATTCCACCACGACAGCACCATCATGCCTCACGCGCGCGTGAATGAGGAACTGGCCCAGCCGAGTCGCTTACGTCAGACATCTCAGCACGCTTGTCTGCACCGGTATAGCCGTTGTCGCCGAACACACACTCTTCCTTGCCATGCAGCAGCGCATCGGTGACTGTGACATCGCTGACATTGGCGGCCGTGCACTTCACGTGGTGCACCAGTCCGGAGTGGTCGCGCACAAGCGTGATGCGACGCAGGCGGGGCTGGACTGGGCGACGCCGGAACTGGACGACGAGACCTTCCTGCATATGGATTCGCTGCTGGATGGCTTCGTCGATGACCTCGCATTGCTGGCGACCGAGACCCCGGTCGACATGCGCAAACTTTTGAAGGAAGCAGCCTAAATGCCGAAAGACTCGAACGTGTATGTGGTGGTCGGGGAGGGTGTCGTCACGGTTAAACGTGAAGGCTCCAATCGCGCGGTGCTGGCGAACGTCCTCGGAAAGGTACAAGTCGATGGCGTCGAGGTGCTGTGCCTTGACCGCCTCGTTCATGAAAGCCATGAGCAGCAATTTGGCGAGTGGACGTTGGCAGGAGCAGTCACGACCTTGCTGTCTCGATCGCTGCCGCCCCCGACTGGCGCGGCAGCATAAGACACAGCGGCATCCTCGGGTGCCGCTCGTCATACCCTTTAATCACAGCCCGGCTTTCGAGCCGGTTTTTTTTCGACTTTGCACCCGAGACCTGATGACCGTTCGGCCACACGTCGGGGTGTTTTCGCCATTGCGAGCCCGAGTGTTCGTTGCACCGCATCTCGTGGCCCTTAATGCCAATACGCTTCGTTCGCGGTCTGGCGTCCCCCCTCGTGCGCCGGCCGTTGCTTGCACGCGATACGAGCGGCGAGGCCGCTATCAAATGGCAAGGCTCATCGCGCGGCCGGGTCCGGATTCGCCATGACCGATTTGGGCCGCGAGCTGGCCGATTGTCCGCGTCGCAATCTCGCCAGTCACGGCAAACGATGCGACGGTTCGGGCAGCGTATTGGCGACGAGCACGGTCGGACTGGCGGCGCGGGCGGCAAAGGGAAGATCGAGCAAACCGGCGCTCGCGAGCGCGCTGCTTTTGAGAGGCTGCCGCTTCGGCGTCGCGACGCTAGTCCATATCGCTGCAGCATTCGTCGCGATCGCGGCGTCTCGGATCGGGGTAGCCATTGCACTGCTGTGCGTCGCTTTCTTTTTGCTGCCACCCCAAGCCGCGGTATAAACCCAGAGAGGAGCTGAGCGAGGCCGAGAAAACTAGTACAACTCGCTACGGTGAAGGCTGCGCGAGACGGAACACGGCGGTGTCCGCATCGGGGCGTATCGACGGCTCCCGCGGTCCTTTTCGAATTGGTAAAAGAAGAGGAGCATTCGAAGCTAGAAAATAGCTACTCCTTTCTATCCTTGCCGCGCCCTCGCCGCAAGCTGCCCCGGAATTATTCGGTAGCGATAGTTCTTTCGGGCCACGGAATGGAATTCGCGCCACTGCTCCGCATGGCGCTTGCGAGGTCGCTGTAGCCATGCGTGCCCTCTGGAGATCCGGGCACCTTGATCTCGACAATTAGCAGGGTCAGTGCGATCGCGAAAACCGCGTCGCTGAATCCCCCGAAGCGGTCAAGTCCGCGCTCGGCCCCATGCGTTTCCACGTCGGCAGGTCGTTTGCGTAGCATCGTCTGAGTCCCTTCGCATACGCCGGGGCCGCTCTGCTCGGAGCACAGCACGCACAATCTATGTCGTATTCGCAGGCTTACTTGCTGACCGAGAAAAGTTGCGTAAGTGCGACCGACTAAGAATGAGCGCTTCTGGCCGAAGCCGATCAAAAGGCTTCTAAGCCTGTGCTTCCGGCATCTCATTAGGATCAAGAGTTTGACGAAGGCGAGTGGCGGTGCGGTGGCTGGATAGGCCCATGAGGTTGCTCACCTGTTCGTTGGTCCTGCCTGCTGCGACGTGCCGGCGACCGTAAGTGTTCCGGAGCAACCGCGGGCTCTCGTCGGCCGCAGTCAAGCCGGCCCGCTTAAGAGCGACACGCACGCATTTGAGCATCGTGTCCGGCTGCATTGGTTTTCCTGCCGCGGTGGCGATGAACAACCATTGCGTCACGCACTGGATGCTTCGACGCGCTTCATAGTAGGCGCGCAGAACGTTTGCGGCAAAAGGATCGATGGGCACCCGTCGCGCGATGCGAGGCCCGTGTTTGTCGACGAAGACAGTAGGGCGATCGTAGGCGACATCAAGATCATCGGACCTCAGTTGCCTCAACTCGGCCGCCGTCAAACCCGAGGCGAGAAAGAGCGCAACGATTGCCATGTTCCGCAGTTCTCTGAACGCAGCGCCTTGCGTGTCGACACAGACGGCCTGTAGGCGCAAATCGTCTTCTAGCGAGAGATAGATCGGCGTCGGTTCGTCATCTGGCCAGCTCTCATTGATGAGCATCAGCGCGGCCGGATTGTCCGCACGCAATTCGATGTTGACGAGGTGCCGCGTGAACCGGTCGATCAGCTTGAGATAGCGCAGGCGGGTGGTCGTGCCGGGCGCGCAATCCTGTGCAAGTACCGAGAAGAAACCATCAAGGTGGTCCATTCCATAGCTCGTCACGGTCGCACGGTGAGCGATCAGATAGTCGTTGAACCGCGAAAACATTGACCGGTGCTGAACGATCGACTGGTCGGCGAACGCGCGGCGATCGGCGCCGGTAGCTTCCTCCCGTTGCCACTGCGCATAAGCGTCTTCCGGTGCGATAAGCCAAAGATCGTCAGACATAGATGTCGATATACTGAAGTTCGCTAAACCCCAACCCTACCGCGAAGCTAACGCTTCGCCAACCCCCAGCTTCCAAGGACCGGGGGCACTCCTGGCGACTTCTCTATCGATTGCATCAGGCAGCCGTCGGTCCACCGACGACGACCCGTGCAGAGCACGCGAGCATTTGATTGACGCTCAGGCCGAAGTCTTCGATGAGGGAGCCGCCCGCGCAGTAAGCGCCATCGCTTTCGGTAGCCGCCGCCTCAACGCGCTGAGCCAGCGTCGATTCGTTGGATCGATATCCCCAAACGGGCTTCCCTAGCGCCACCGCAAGGCCGACTTCGAGGCAGTGCTGCTGTCTGGCTCGCCCGCGCCCCGAAAATGATCGAGGCTCGCCATGACAATATCGGCCGAACGGCTCAACTGGACGTTCGCCATATAGGATATGGCGGGCTGCATTCTGCGCCGGGAGCGAGAAGGGAACCTCGCCGTCGAGCGGATAGAGCCCAACGAAGCCGCGATCGCGGCAGAGCTGCTTCAGGTGCTCGCCATGCGCCTTTGTGTCACGTCGAAGGACGGCAAAACAGGCAAGGGAGATAAGCGGCTGAGTCGCGGGACGCTCGATGGGACGATGCCGTTATCCTTGCGGCAACACAAACGGAACTCAGACGATGCAAGACCTGCTAACGGAACAAGCGGTCCGTGCACGCGCTTACCACTTGGGGGAAGCAGATGGACGTCAGCGAGGCCGCGACGAGTATTATTGGTACTAGCCATCGATCTTCTTGACGAAGAGGCTCAGCTATCCAAAAACATTTCCGCTTCGGTGTCAGCGTCGGCTGAAGCCAATCAGCAACGCTCACCAACTATTTGCAGACAGTGGCTCTCTCACTGACGTGGCATCAGGAGACACACGAAATGTTCAAACGCTCAGCCTGGAGAAAACGATGGGCGACGTTAAACCAGTGAAAACATCTAGAACGAAGTCCACCAAGGTAAGGGCGGCCCGCATTTAAATACGACGGCCGGATGGTCAGTTGAGCTGGGCCGGCCGTTAGGCGTAATAGACCTAGAGGCTACGCTGTGGCATCGGTCCCAACAGGTGGCGCCTGGCGTCGATCAACGTGCCGCTTCCGTGAGACATATCGAACACTATAAATATCTTGACGCCCAAGTTGTCGAAATCGAGAAGGAACTGGTCGCGCAGCTTCGCGAGGACGAAAACGCCGCTCGATTGCTTTCAATTCCGGGGATTGGCACCATCACGGCAAGCTTGCTCGCATCTGAGATCGGAAGCATCACACAGTATGCGGGTGGAAGAAATTTTGCCGCATCGATCGGACTAGTCCCACGTCAGAAAAGCACGGGCGGACGAACGACCTTATGCGGCATCAGCAAACGCGGTGACAAACATCTGCGCCGTCTGCTCGTGCAAGGCGCGCGTGCTGTCATACAGCGCGTGCAAAAAACGTAACGACAGGCTTGGAGATTGGATTCGTTCGATGTTGATTCGACGACACTCGAATGTGGTTGCATGCGCGCTTGCCAACAAGCTTGCTCGGATCGCTTGGGCCGTTCTGACGAAGCATACGGAATATCAAGGTTCGTTGTTGATTCACAAAAGTTGAGATTTTGCTAACCAGGTTTTGCGACTGCTGGAGTTTGATGACCAACGGCTCAGCGACCGGACGAATAACCTGACAAGTTCTACAGCTCATTAGCAGCTGCCGACATTTTGAGGTTCGACTGGTGCGGTTTTCATCTCGGAACAACGGACGAGCGTCCGGCACGATTCCGGATAGATTTGCGCAAGCCACACACTGTCACAACCAGAGGTTGCAAAATTCGGGCTGGCCATAGATTGAACTTGGGACCTACATCAATGTTCAGTTCCTTTTACTTATGTAAAATGCGACGCGGAAATTCGCATTAGCGATGCCACCGCGCTATGAAACTCTCAACTACCGTAGTCGGCCATTAGCCGTCGTTCAGATTCGGCGTCTTTCAGACATTCAAGCGTCAGCAACAACCCGAAACCAGCCCTCCAATCGCGAGTGATGAACGCTCGGGAGTCGGCCATCGCGGACGCTCCCCGTGTTGGTACGGCGAAAGCACATGGGACGATCGAGCGATCACCCTGTCGGTCTCCGCAGAGACATGCGCTCTGCGTACATCTCGAACTGGTAGAAGCGACGATGCCGCGTCAGTCTGCGCACTGAATCAAAATCCGCGGAGATGGGCGGTAACGTGACCGAGCCGGAAAAGTGCGATGACGACGCGCTCGCAGCGATCCTCGATGACCTCTTGGGCGACGACACGATCCGAGGTTCAGCATAAAGTTCTCCCTTCGGGGGGCGTGCTTTATATCGCGACCACAATCCGCGCGGGCGGCCGTGAGAAAATCTGGCCACATTCTTTTTAATTATTCCAAGCAAAAACACATGGCTGCGAACAAGTTCAACCTGTCTCTGCTTCAAGCCGTTAGCGACTGGCAGCGCAGTTCGACGGAGAAACGGGCTGCAGCGCTCAAGGAGCAATGCGCTTCGCTCCCGGCGAAATTCCGGACAAGTGTGAAACGCTGCTACCGCCAGGTCGGCCTGACGAAGGGTTTCGTATGGGACCTGATCGCCGACGACTGCTTTAGAGAAAAAGTGTCGTCCTGGACGCTGAGCTATCCTGTTGCCATGACCTTTAAAAATGGGGTACCGCCTCGGGGAAGTGACTACCAAGGCGCGATCGTGGCGATCGAGAGGCCCGCATCCGCGCAGATCATCGTCAACATCAACCGTCTGTACAAGGATCGTGATTTTGCGACTGCCATGGAAGCGAACAAGGCATCGATCACCGGCTACGCGCAAGGCGCGGGTCGCTATAAAGGCAGTCAGCAGGAAATCGTCATCGAGATGGACACGGTCAGCAAAAGTCAAATTCGCTCACTCGGCGGTCATTCAAGTGACCTCGACGAGTTGGCGACACTCGCCCACATGAGCATCTATTCCCAATGCGGTCGCCTCGCGACGCCACAAGAGCTCGCGCATCTCAGGTCCCTTGTTGGTCCGAGCTGGCTTTCTCAGGCAGCCACCACTCGTGTTCTGGATCGCACGGAAGTTCACACCGAGATTCTACGGGAAGTAAAACGGCTACAGGCACAGGCACAGGCACAGGCACAGGCACAGGCACAGGCACAGGCACAGGCACAGGCACAGGCACAGGCACAGGCAGGACGGCGGTCTGAATGACGACGTCTTCAGTGGTGGCCGTGACCCCCAAACAAAAATACGATACGTCGCGCGCGCCGGCGTAAAGAGAGAGTGTGATGCAAGTCTTCAGTTCCAGGACTAAAGGGCAGTGGCTCGCACAGTTGCCACCACCTGCTCCGCCCGCTGCCGCCGTAGTGGCTAACGCAGCGCCCGCGCCGGAAGACCCAGCTGTCTCCGAAACGAAGCGCGCCCTCTCGGACGTACTCCGCTGCACTAACTTCGTTGTGCTTTCAGGCCTGGGCACATCCCTTTGCGTACGACCGGCCTTTCAGGGAGGTGCCAAAGCGCCGACCATGCGAGACCTCTGGCAGCAGGTCGAAGCCGCACAGAACATTCCGGTGCCGCCGGGTGTTGCGCAGAAGCCTACATTTCAAGGGATTTTGCAGCTAGTGGGGCACCCGCAGGACAAGACTGACATTGAAGCTCTGCTGTCGAGATGTCGGCTGGCCGAGTCCTTCCTTGGTGGGCCACAGAAAACTGACGTCGAGAACTTTATTGCCACAGCGGAAGGTGTTATCGTCCGGGCAACGAATTTTCTCGCGGATAACCACCCACTCCCGGTTCACACCGAGTTCCTTCGCCGCGCCGCTCGACGTTCGCAGCGCAAGTCCCGAACAAAGGTGTTCACCACAAACTACGACCGCTGTTTCGAAGAGGCGGGGCGCCAAGGTCGCTACATCGTGGTTGATGGGTTCTCCCATACGGTCCCGCCCACGTTCGACGCCATTCATTTCACGTACGAGACCGTGCGCCGCGTGAACGACACGGAAGCTCTTGAGCCAATCCCCAACGCATTCCACCTGTACAAGCTCCACGGGTCGGTCGACTGGCAACGACAGGACTCCGGCGAGATCACCAAGTGGACGCAAGGCGGAAAGCCTGTGCTGATCTATCCGCGCAATTCAAAATACGAGTTGGCGTTCGAGCAGCCTTACCTGGAGATGATCAGCGCGTTCCAGTCGGCCATGCGCGAGCCTGACACGGGTCTTTTGGTGGTCGGGTTCGGGTTCAACGATAACCACCTGGCTGAGCCCATCATGTCAGCGATCCGCTCAAACCTGTCGCTGAAAGTGGTCGTCGTGAGCCCCGGACTGGCTCCGTGGGATAACGGGCAGGGACAACAAGGGCCCGGAGAATGCGTCACGAACAGATACCTCGCCAGACTGCGAGACCTGGCCAATGCTGGCGATGCTCGCATCAGCCTGCTTAATTGCGGTTTCGAGCAGATGGTTCCGCTTGTACCCGACCTTGCCGCGGAAACAGACCTAGAGCGGCATGTGGCACGACTCCGCAGCGTTGGTGCAGCATGAGTGGCCTTGTGGTCTCCCCCTTCGACGGTCAGCGCTACATCGGGTCCGTTTGTTCGGTTCGGCCTGCTACGGTCGAGGTAAACCTGCCCCTCGCATCTTTTCCGAACAGCACGCATGTCGCCGGATATCAACTGCAACGCGGTCAGGTTGGCGAATTCGTCGTAATCGAAGGTGAAGAGCATGCAGTGCTTGGGCGGCTGATCGAAACTCGGCTTCCAGAGCGAGAGCGTTTGACTGTTGAACCCACGCACGAAGGCGACGACCGTCCGAATCCGGTAGGAGTCGTCCAGCTTCTAACTGCAATCGACCTAACCAATGGCCTCGCCCTTCGGGGGGTACCGCTTGCGCCGCGGATAGGCCAGCACGTATTCTCCGCCCACCCGCTTGTTATCAAGCAAGTCGTCGAATCAGGCAGGACGCTGGAAGACCGAAGAATCCAGCTCGCCAGCTTTCCACACGCGCGCGATACGATGGTGTCGCTTTCGCCGAGTCACCTGCTCGGGAGGCATTGTGCAATCCTTGGCGCCACGGGCGGTGGCAAAAGCTGGACGTTAGCTCTTCTTGTTGAAGAGGTGGTTCGACTGCGCGGCAAGGCGATTCTCTTTGACGCCACCGGCGAGTTCCATACTCAGGACGCACATGGCGTCACTCACGTCTATCTTGGTGGGCGACGAACCAGCGCAGCAGACCCACGACGCTTTCTGAGCTTTCCATATTGGCAGCTCACCGAGTCAGACCTGTTTGTTCTTCTTCGTCCAAGCCCTGGCGTGCAGGCTCCGAAGCTCAAAGAAGCGCTGCGCAGTCTGAAAGTCGCCCATCTGGTTCCCGTGTTAGCACAGGACGGCCGAATTCGGAAATCCGGGCAGCCGAGGCAACCCTTCGAAGCCGCGTGCGTTCAGCACGCCCCGGCATTAAATCGCCCCGGCACTTACTTCGACATTAGCCTGCTATCGGAACAAATATGGGAGGAATGCGTCTATCCCAATGGCTTTGGCAACGCTGCCGGTAACTGGGGTGCGGCTACGCCAAACGAACAGTCTGCTTGTGTAACATTGCTCTCGCGAATCGAAAGTGAACTCGCGTCTCCCAACCTTGAGTGCCTGTTTTCGCCGGCCGGCCTCGAATCGCTTCCGGACATCGTCAATGAATTCCTAGCTGACGTGAACCAGCGGGTTCTTCGCATCAGCCTCGAATTTCTGTCCTTCGAGCACAATGCACGTGAAGTCGTCGCGAACGCAGTCGGGCGCTACTTGTTGGCCCTTGCTCGTGAAGGGCGCTTCCTGCAAATGCCGACAGTATTGATGCTCGACGAAGCCCATCAATTTCTCGACAAATCCGTCGGCGACGAATTCTCGCGAACCGACCTTGACGCGTTCGGGTTGATTGCGAAAGAGGGGCGCAAGTATTCGTTAACTTGCGTGCTCTCGACGCAACGACCGCGAGACATTCCGGAGGACGTGCTAAGTCAGATGGGTATGTTTATCGTCCACCGACTCATCAACGAGCGGGATCGCACGGTTGTGGAAAAGGCATGCGGTGATTTGGACGCTTCCGCAGCCTCATTCCTGCCGACGTTGGGTCAGGGCGAAGCGATGGTGGTCGGGGTTAGCTCGCCAATGCCACTTCCCGTCTCAATTTGTAGGCCACGTCGACCGCCTTCGTCGCAATCCGCAAACTATGAAGCTCTGTGGGTCTGACGGCCAGAATGCCGGCGGAATTTGCCGTTACGCATGTCTCTTCGGTCTTTTACACAGCGAATAGTCGTTGCAGAACTGAAAGGGCGTTCTGAAGATTCGTCCATGCGCCATGCGATGATGCTGATCAACGCGGTGATCAGCGCATGTTGTGAAATATGCCCAGATCATGCGACCAGAAATTTAATTTGTGAACATCTAAATGAGGCGCTTGAATAAAGATTCCTGTCCGGCGACGGATGGTCGCTCAGTTAATCCCGGCGATTGCGCTTATTGCAGGCGACTTTGAAGAGTTCTGTGGCAAGCTTCTCGATCACCTCTTGAAGACTCCGTTGGAGCATTCTGGCGTGAATTTTGTTGGTCAACCAGTCAGCAGCGTTCTTGACAGCACTAGCGACGATGGCACGGTGGTCGCCCAATACTCCGCTGAGGCCGGCTATTTTGCAGGGGATATGCAAAAAGCGCTCGGCGATATAGACAAGGCGCTCGTTCGGCGGCCAATGGCAAAGCGCATCCTTCTGATATCTGCAGAGCAGACGCGGCCTATCGTCGCCGACAACTTCAAGAAGAAGGTGCTCAAGCAGAGCCGGATGAAAGGCCGCTCTCTTCGTATCTTGGGGTCGCAGACTATCGCGACGCTTATTGTGCGACACCTACTGTTGAATGACGCGGCGATCGAAGAGCTCTCGCAGTATCTTCCGGTGTTGGGACAGTTGCGCGAAGAGTTTGCAAAGGATCTGCTGTTTCTCGATTTGCCCAAGCGGCATCGGCCACGACCGGAGATCACCCGCGAGATTCGCTCTCGGTTGGCTGCAACTCACTGCTTGGTCCTCACCGGTCTGGGCGGCAGTGGTAAGTCGGTGGCGGCGGTTGCTTACGGGTTCGAGCACGCGAATGAATATGACCTCCGGATATGGTTGGAACCGGACGAATTTAAAGGTGCCAAGGCCCTTCACGCACTTCCACTAGTGCGAGGCGGCACAAGGCGCAACGTCGCCACGCTTCTCAAACGCCAGAGATGTCTGTTAGTTATTGACGATCCCGCGGTATCGGTTGAGGCAGCAGAGTTGGCTGCAAGGTGTGGAGAGGGATCACATGTGCTTGTCACGGCGAGGACTACGGTTATCGGCGAATATCGCATTCCGGCATTGACCCAGGATGAGGCGCGCGACATTCTGAACGATTCAGTTATGCCTCATTGCCCGCCCGGGATCTTCGACACAATTTGGTCAACAGTAGCGGGTCATCCCCTTAGCTACGCACTGATGAACGCAGCGGTGCGGACCGGTGAGATCTGGCAAAATCTCGCGCTCGACTGTCGAGAAGTCGGTCAGCTTTCTGATTCGCAAGTGGAGCCGCAAGCTAACCCACAGCAGCGCTTAGCCGACCGCTTGCTTTCTCGGTACAGTGCCGTGTTGAGGAAGGAACTGTCTTTCTTCGAATGGGTGGGCCAACCGGAGTGCGACCTCGGGTTCCTCAGCCGGGCAATCCTTCCCGCTGGAATCCGGAAGCCCAATGAGCGGGCGCTTACCACATCCGGGCTTCCATCGATGATCCGGCTTCACGACGTGGTTTACTCCAGCCTTTCGAGCATCGACTGGTTGTCCTCCCAGACAAGCAATCGATGGAATGATGTGCTTGGTGAATATCTTGCCGAGACGTCACAACTCAACGACCTCAGCTTTCGCGCCACGGCCTTGAGCCTGCGAAATCGTCTTCGCAAACTTATCCAGGCAGGAGATACGCGACCGGCTTACGTTCTTGCGCTATTGGCGGTCACCAGTCACGAAAGTTCTGACTCGCTCGGCCTGGATTACCCCCAGTACCTAGTGACCCAAGTCGCCGGTCGGACTGATAGGATCGACCCGCTGTGGTTCAGAATGATCATCGAAACATTCGAATGGCAGTATTTGCGCGTGAAATTGGTCGGAATGAAGGAGGCAAAGGCCTTCGCCGAGCGAGGCTTAACGCTATTCGATGACCTTGAGCGTATCCCTGATTTGACCTCTCGGCAGCGTTCTGAGATCTGCCATCATCGAGGCAAAGCGCTCGCATGGGCAGGCCGTCGTGACAAGGCGGTCCAAGAATTCGAGGCGGTGATGGCGAGCGAAACTCCTCTCGACGCCACGCGGCTCCAACTTCTGCGCGCCTACAAGAACGCCGGTTTGAACGACAAGGCGATCCAATTGGGTTTGGAAGTAATAATGGCCGCTGAGGCTCATGCAGGAAACGTTTCGCCGTCGGTGCTCGTTGCAGTAATGCAAGACATTCCTTGGCGTGAGGAAAAGGCAAGAAGGGAGATATTGCGCCCCCGTGAGGACTTCATTATCCGGACGATCTTGGACAATGCGGCCGCAGGGGTCGAGCAGGCTTACAGTACGCTGGCCGCAGTCGCTCGCTTCTGGTCGCAAGAAGCGCCTGAAATTCTACAAGCAGTTCTTGAGAAAATTCGGAAGCCTGACATGGCCCGCTTCGAAGACGACGATACTCGTCACGGATTTGCCGAAGTCCTGTTCGAATACGGCAGAGGACGCGGAGAGAATGGTAAGCCCTCGCTGGACACCGCTTTAGCTTTATTCGAGGGGGCGATTCGAGCTAAACCATACAACGAACAGCGCAAGGCAGAGCTATTGATTGAGATGGGCCGCGCCGGGGAAGCCGAAGCTATATTGGCAAATCGAAACGAATTGCAGACGAGCGGCTGGATTCAGAGGCTAATGGCGCGGGCGTTGCTTGTACTTGGGCGTCCCGAAGAGGCAATAAACTGGATTGATCGGGCTTTCGAAGACCAAGCCTGTCGGTCTCAATTCCATCAGTTTCGGGAGCATCGATACGAAATTCGTCAGGCGCTAGGTGATAAGGGCGCGACAGATGATCTCCGTGCTGCGATAGAGTTAGCACCAGAAGGTGCCATTAGGGACAGGTTGAAGAGTAGGTCTTCCTGCTAGAACGGCAACGCTAGGAATGCTTGGCGCCGCTCTTTGGTCATATGGGACTTGGCAGTGGTAGGCGAAGTCTTGCATCTGGACGCTCAGCTACGTGTGACGGCCACGATTAACATCATTTCATGACGAACCCTAACGATATCAATCTCGAGAAGTGGCCTTCGTACATTCAGCACGACGGCGTGCTCCATGCTTTACAAATTGCCGAGCAGGTTGCAATTTGGAACGAAGAAAAAATTGTACGGACTCAAATTGCACGCTTCTGATCCAAAGCATTTGTCTGCTACCGCGTTTTCGATAGTTCACGAGCACCAGAAATCCTGTCTCTTCTTGGTTCAACACGGCCTCGTCGGTTCGGCCACAGCATTGATGCGTCCATCCGTTGAAGCCCTGATTCGTGGACTGTGGTTGCAATGGGCGGATGAGCTGGAGCTTGTCCGTTTCCAAAGAGGAGAAGACAGTCTCAATCCAGAACGTGCAATTAAGATGATCGTGCAGCGCTCAGGCGTCGCACGCTACAACGATTTGCTTGCCATGTGGGTTGAGTCAAAGACAACGCTGCACGGTTACGTACATCACAGCTTTCAGTCAATAATTCGTAGGTCCGGACAAGTTGATATACCCCCAGAGGAAATTGTTTCTCTTGTGACCTTCAGCGCCGCGCTCGCAACGCACGCTTCGATTGAGCTTACCGAGCTTGCAAGCAAGCGAGCCGTCCCGGGCCAAGAAGAGGCTCGTCGAGAAGCTATGCACATGTTACAGGTTGAACTAGTGAGCTTCCTTGATGCACTCAGCGTCGCCGAAATCCGGACTAAGTAGAATGTTGTTCGCTAGAGGCTCGGAATGGAAGATGGTTACATCGATGGGGCAGCCTCCAGTCTCGATTTCCGACCGGCGTGCGTGATCGTTCTCTCACGCACGCTTGAGATCATAGTGCCTCCGCGCTAACCTCCGGCGTTCCTTCAGGACGTCCGAAGCAATTCTTTCGTTTCGCATTTCTCAAACAACACTGTCATCGTGCTGGACGGTCTGCCCGAGAGCGAATCTTCTAATGCGAAGAACGCCTACAACGCATTGCGCGACCTGTCGTACCGATGGAGTGATCTAAGAATTGAGTACATGCGTGCTGACACGACTGCGGGCATGAAAAGCGCGCTGGGCTTGATCCTCGCGAACGTCGAAAGTGGCTGCTTGCCCATTATCCAGTTTGAGTGCCATGGCGACGCGCTCCGGGGATTCAAATTGGGAGATATGGGCGAATTTATGAGTTGGACCGAACTCGAGGTGCCGCTGCGCAAAATAAATAACGCGAGCAAGTGCAATCTCGGCATTGTCATGGCAGCATGCTTCGGGATGTTCGCCATCTCGCCGTTGAAGATTGATCGCCCCTCCCTTTTTTATTTCCTGATAGGAAGCCAAGACATCCTTACAGTGGGGGAGCTGCGTTCGCAACTGCGAGCGTTTTATGGAACGCTCTTCGAAACAGCGAGCCTTGCGGCAGCTATGGGAAAGTCCCGTCTTTCGAGCAATTCCACGCTGAGCGACTCCTGGCTAGTACGCTTACCGATTATGTCCGCCAAGGATGCATGGGAAAGGGAAAGGCGCAACGTGTCGAAGATTTGTTGACAAGGCTTAATACCGAGAACCCAGGTGAGATCAATCGGGAAGGGATGCGGCGCGCGAGAAGGGCGGCCAAATCACTCACGAAAGCAGAAGACCAAGAGTCGGTGTTAAAACGCTATGCGAAAGCGTTTCTGCCGGGACGGAAAGTTTCGTTCTCTTTCGGCGACATTGTTTCGCTCGCTCGAAAAAGCAGCGGAAACCAAGCCCTCGCCTAACGCTGCGAGGCTCCGACGTCGCAACGTCCACCCGATGCATGAAAGAACGGTCGCAGCCGGTCGAGGCCGCGAAGGCCCTCTATTTTTGCGCGTCGGGTGTTTCGCCAGATTCGAGTGTTTGACGAAGGCGAATGGTGGTGCGATGGCTCGACAAGCCCATGAGGTTACTCACTTGCTCGTTGGTCTTGCCTTCGACGATGCGTCGGCGACCATAAGTATTTCTGAGTAAGCGCGGGCTCTCGTCTGCTGCCGTCAATCCAGCTCGCTTAAGTGCGGCGCGGACGCATCTGAGCATCGTGTCAGGCTGCATCGGTTTCCCGGCTGCGGTGGTAATAAACAACCATTGGGTCGCGTACTGGATGATTCGACGCGCGTCATGGTAGGCGCGAAGCACGTCGACCGCGAAAGCGTCGATGGGCACTCGACGCGCGATGCGAGGCCCATGTTTTTCGACAAAGACAGTGGGGCGGTCATTAGCGACATCGAGATCATCGACCCTCAGTTGCCTCAACTCGGCGGCCGTCACTCCGGAGGCGAGAAAGAGCGCCACGATTGCTGTGTTCCGAAGCTCCTTGAACGCCGCGCCATCCGATGACACACATACCGCCTGTAGCCGTGCGTCGCCTTCCTCCGGCAGATAAATCGGCGTTGGCTCGTCCTCCGGCCAGCTCTCGTTGATGAGCATTTGCGCGGCCGGATTGCTGGTCCGCAATTCGATGTTGAGTAGGTGGCGAGTAAAGCGATCGATCAGCTTCAAGTATCGGAGCCGGGTAGAGGTGCCGGGGGCGCAGTCCTGCGTAAGGTCGGTGAAGAAGCCGTCCAGGTGGTCCGTTCCGTAGCTGACCACAGTTGCGTGGTGGGTGGCCAGATAGTCGTTAAAGCGCGAGAACATCGAACGGTGCTGGACAATCGACTGGTCGGCGAACGCGCGTCGATCTGCGCCGATGGCTTCCTCGCGTTGCCATTGAGCATAGGCGTCTTCCGGTGCAACGAGCCAGACGTGATCACTCATAGAAGTAGATATACTGAAATGCACTATAGCCAAACCCTACAGCGAAGCTGACGCTTCACCAACCCCAAGCCACCAAAACAGGGCGCACTCCCGGCGACTTCTCGATCGATTGCATCAAGGCAAGCCGTCGGTCCGCCGACGACGACCCGTGAGCACGCGCGCATCAGATCGACGCTCAGGCCAAAGTCTTCGATGAGATAGCCGCCCGCGCAGTAAGCGCCATCGCTTTCGGTAGCCGCTGCCTCAACGCGCTGAGCCAGCGTTGCTTCGTTGGATCGATATCTCCAAACGGGCTTCGTAAGCGCCACCGCAAAGCCGACTTCAAAAGCCGTGCCGCTGTCCGGCTCGCCCGCGCCCCGAAAGTCATCGAGGTTCGCCAACACAATACAGGCCGAACGGATCAACTGGACGTTCGCCATGTAGATGTGGCGCGCAGCGTCCTGCGGCTGGAGGGAAGAGGAGACATTGCCGTCGAGCGGATATAGCCCAACGAAGCCGCGATCGCGGCAGAGCTGCTTGAGGTGCTCGCCATGCGCCTTTGCGTCACGTCGAAAGACGTCAAAACCGGCAAGGTAGATAAGCGGCTGAGTCGCGGCACCGTTCGATGGGCAAGGGCGCGGGCGCGATCTTTCCGTCCCGCACTCGCTGTTTCAAGCGCGCGATTTGTCGCTTAACCGCGAGAACGCTTTTGCCGAGTTCCGCCGCCACATGCTCGGCGGAAAGCCCTCGATCCAAGCATCTCATGACGCGTCGCTGTGATTCTGTAGAATTCCGCGCGGGCATTGGTCCGTATCAATGTCTCAGAAAGTCACGTTTTTAGCATACGTGCAGACGCTCGGTGTCAAGCCAGGGTCGCCGACACCCCTGTCAGCGGCACAAGGCGCCGCGATGCATCAAGCGACGAGCCCTGGTTGCTGGATAACCCCGACAACCAGATTTTCTCGCCGTCAGCGTGCGTACTCGGAGATTAAAATGCTGTCGCTGTGATCCGCGCGTCCTAGAACAGCAGGATGAAGGCGTCGCGCCTCTGCAGCGAATGCAGCGCGCGCGTCTGCACACGTGAAGTCGACGTCAGCGACGATCTTTTCAGCTACGTCGTGGATCTTGCCAACGCGCTTGCTGTCGCTGGCAAGGATGACGGCAGTTGCGTTAATGCCGCGGCAGTTTTCTTTGAAGACGACGCTCGAAGCGTCGATGCTGAATGCTATTTCCTTGAATCCTGACGTTTCGGCCGAGCAGGAATGCTTGACCTATTCCATCAGACTACTGCCGGCTGGCAGAAGTCAAGGCGGCAGACTCGTGTTAGTTCGCGACCTTGATCTCCTTTGCGGCCTGCTCACTACGCTGAGCGAGCGTTCGAAGTTCACCGGCTACGACAGCGAATCCACGACCATCCTTGCCTGCGCGTGCAGCCTCAAATTAACCGCGCTAAACGCCGCTACCGGTCTAATACCCACACCCAAGTTGCTTATTCACAATGAAGTGAATAACGTTGTAGAGATGCCTAGACCGAGCAACCTGCAGAGACGGTCGAATATTGAGAGGACTTTCGCTCATTTTCTGAGCGCAAGCATTTCCTCTGGCGCTCATGGGCCGAGTGTCAGCGCGGCCCTTGGGAAGATGAGAACGACGGTCACATATTTAAATTCACGGACATCGGTTATATCGACACAAAGGCCGCCGCGAACGAGCGGGCGATCGCATGGGTGAAGGCGTGGCTGGACAGTAACTACTGAGGCGAACATGAAAATCGAGCTAGAGCTGACCAAAAAAGGTCTACGACGGGCTGGTGATGGTGGCATCCACTGCAAGCGAGCGCAATGTGCGGCGCCACGGGACGACAACTCATGGCGCGATCGACGTGAGTCGAATGCTTGAAATGCTGGCCGAGGACGTGTCGATGATGCACACGCGGCCTGAGTCCTTGGAGGCATCCAACATGTTTTCGGTATTTGCCTCGCACGGCTACCGGTTCGAATGAAAGGACGGGGGCTGCTGTTCCGTTAAGCGAGGTTGCGGAGCGCACAGATCGCATCCAAGTTGCTTGCACGCGATCCGAGCGGCGAGGCCGCTATTAATGTGGCAAGGCTCATCGCGTCATCGCGCGCTTGGGTCCGGATTTCTATATGACCGATCTGGACTGCGAGCTGGCCGATTGTCCGCGTCGCAATCTCGCCAGTCACGGCGAAACATCAGACGCGCGTAGGTGCGTTGCCACCACGTCATCTTTGGAGGCTCCGGCGTCTTCAGGTATAAATGCGCCTTGTCCAGTGACCTGACCGCGACACATGAAGTTTTATGCACTTGTCTCGAGCAGTAACTGCAAGTCGCGACTCGGCATCTACCTTTGCGCTGGATTTACAGGGTCACTTGTACCTGATCCTGAAACCGGCGGAATTAAATCGATTTGGAGGTTGTCAGGCAGCGGCGTGTACTGTTGGAGAGGTCGAGGGCCGAGAGGGAAAGGGTGCATAGGGTAGGGTTGATGCGTCGCGTTGGTATGCTGACCACCCGCCCGGTCCTGTTGCGAAGTGTTTGGCTGTGTCTTGACGTTGGGAACTAAGGCCCCGTTCGGTTGTGGTGCGACGTTGGGAACAGCATTGCCACCGGGGTTCGTCTGCGCAGCGGCTGCCTGTACCCGAGCGCCTTCCTGATCGACGACCACCCCCTTGTAACCGATGACGACGGGGTTTGAGAAAACCCTCTCCACGCGGATACCAGAGGTCGATCCCGAAATCACTTGCGCTGAGACGCCCGCAAATTCCTGCTGTTCGAAACCTGTCGCTTGCTGCGTCAACATCTCCAGGAGATTATTCAACCTGGCTTGCTGAGCCGCTTCGTCAGTTCCTGCGTTCGTCCCTGCGCCTGGCACAGCACCGGCTGGTGCCGCAGCTGCCGGAGCTGGCACCAGTGCGGGAGCTGCTGCGGGCGCCGGCGTTGCCGCCGCGACCTTGGTTTGCATTGTCTGTGCGTCCGACACAGCCTTCGTGAGGGCTAGCAACGTTGCATTTCTGGTCGAATCGGCCGGGCTGTTCAACTTTGCCGATAAGCGCGCGGCGGCCCCTTTTTCAAAAGAGAAATTAACGCTGATGGCATACGCGGCATAAATCTCGGTAATTGCCAGAAGGATTGGTGACGCGTCAGCACCACATTGAGGCGCATAGTAGGCTTTCATCCCTTCGACCCAAGGCCAGAACTGAGGCTCCAGATTGCTCTTAATCTTGTCGTACACCGCAAACTGACCAAGCATGAACGGTACGCCATAGGACCCGGCCGCCGGAATGTTGATTGAGATCGACGCCACATCGTTGCTAGAAAGCCCTAAACCAGCCAGGACAACGCCTGCAGGGACAAGAGCGCTAGCCTGAACGGACGTTAGCGACGTAGAGAAGAATTCCGGCAACGAGACGTTCCGCAGCGCGAACTTACGGCCCTTTTCGACCATGCCGTCAAGGGAAGGCATGGTGCCAATGCTATTTGGATTGGAAAACGCGTTATTTTTTGGCGCCTGATCCTTGGTCAGGCCTGGCATCCTTATGGCAGTGTCGTAGTTATCCCCAAGCGTTTTGCTTAAATCAAGGCGCGCGATCCATAAGGATTGAGGCGTTGGGCCTGTCGGCGTTATGTTGGCGGTGGAAAGCGAATTGGCATCACAAAGAAGATAAAGATCACCGACCTGGAGGTCTTCGCGCGGCGGAAATACGGGGTTGATTTGGTACGCTCGAAGCCGATCGCTCCACTCATTTGCTAAATTGTTCGGATTGACCACCGGCGTAGCGCATGCCGACACGAATAACGCTGAGACGGCGAGGCTGAGCGCACACTTTGTGTTACTCATCGCAGCTCTCCCATAATTCTGAAGTTTATAAGGATTCCTATCCGATCATCTCCAATCATCGCTTCGCCGATGGCTGAAACTAGATCTTAGGACACGCATTTTGGTGTAGCCAAATAATGACCGAGTATTCCACCTCCATGATGATGGCCGATCGCCACCCCTCCGCTTCGTGAGACAGCCGTTGTGCCTCGGGCGGTCAGGCTTTCGCAGCAAGCCGCCGACGCAAGGTCTGTCGCTGCAACAACGGTTCACACCAAGAGCGGCTCGTCCCAGTAGGTCGTATAGCGCGGGCTGATAAAGTCGCTGCGTAGAGCCCAGACCGGCCTCCGCCCAATGCTGGAATTTTCATTAGGTATACGAATATAACTAGCGCAAAGTTGATTATCATGCGCGCGCGAACGCGGCGGGCACGCAGCTAGCAGGCAACTTAGAGCGCAGGCCTCTTGCGGCTGGCATGTTCTAGGCATATTGCTTGTCGAAATCCGCTAGAGCACTTTTAAGGCTCCTGGCCATCTAAGCTACCGGAACACCTGAATCACTGCCGTGCGCTTGGTCGTTTCGTCTCGTGCGCATATAACAGAAGTGGCGCTCAGCTGTTCACGCATATTGGCCCCCGGGACCCCGCACAGCTTGTCGCGCTCTTTGATCCACGCACGCTCATCGTTCCTTAACCGCTCCTGCGCATTGCTGTCCAAGCGGGCCATCGCTGCCTTGTATTCCTGGTTTAGCCGCATATCGGCCTGCTGTCTTTCGGCTTCGACGCACTGCACAGTAGCCGAGCCACTGCCCATCTTGCTGCATTCACCGCGAGCGGTTGGTTCCATCGAAGGGGGAGCTGACGATGGCAATTCTGAGGAAGGTGTCGGAGCGCGTTGCGCCGTCGGAGTGCTCGTCAAACCTCTCTGCCGAAAAATGCCGGTGCAGGTTTGCATCGTTCCGGTTCCTGGCCCGGAGTAAACAGGCGCACAATGAATATCTCCGAAACGTCGACCCACGTTGAAGAACCCAACAATACGGATCTTCGGTTCCGCCGCGGACACGCCACGCATTTCACCTGTGACACCGTACGCACGGGCCGAAGTAACGAGTCTGCTATAGGTTATCTGTCCATCGATAGCAACGTAGCCAAGCGTTCCCGGTTGGCCCACTGTACCTGAAATTGTACCGTCCTTGATCTGCACCGGAACGGTGACCTGGAACGTCGGATTCGGCATTGTCCTTACGTCAAGTTGCCACGCGCCGTCAAATTGACTTACATTCGCAACGTCTGCGATCGCGTGCGTGCATGCGCCGACAAATGCCAGCGTTGGCAAACGCTTTAGCAATTCTTGTTTAGCGTACCTTCTTTTTTGTCGCTCCATTGGCGTCATTTACGTCAGATGATGTCGTTACGGCTTTCCAGATCCCGAAGATCGAGTTCTCGGCTTCGGCAACTCGTGGCGCCGTAATCACAAATCCAATGTTAGGTGGTCAGCTTAATTAGACGGGCGGTAGTTGGACTGGCTCGCCAAGTTCGGGTGCTTCGTTCTAAGCCCACTAACCCCGGTTCGACGCAGAGCCCGCTTGGGCGCCGCATACTTTTCGGTTCGCTTCGGGGCATCGCCATCACCCGAGCCACCCGCGTCGGGTGCACCACGCTGAGTCCCGACCAGAGCCGCGTTCTCTGGCGCCGCCTGTGCGCCAAATAATGTACGAATACCCTCTACCAGGCGGTTAAGAATCAGAATCACTACGGATGTGCTGAATCCGAGGACGAACGGAACTAAAAGTCGCAAAGCTTGGTTCCACTCACTCGGATCTTGAAATAGAGAGGTCGGGGCGTCTCGGGCTAACCCACTATGCTTCGCATTTGCGATCCAATCCCCAAATGACAGGAATACCTGCCACGCGAACGGAAGCGAAAACATCAGGCCAAATAGCGCTCCCACGATAACGCGAACACCTAATAGTCGGCTGCTCGTGATATCGAATGTGAGATCGTCTTGAACCGAGAGTAAGTTCATCGCGACAAAGGCAGTCGCCCCTAATGCACCCATCGCAGTTAAATACACTACGTACGGGATGAACGAAACAGCGGCCGCGACGCCAAGCATCGACATTACAACGGAGGCAATGAAACAGGTCACAACTAGCGCAAGGCACCAATACGCCATTTTGGGAATCCACGGTGGGAACTGACCGAACAAGAACCGTCGCCGTAATGGCGTATCAAGTTTCGAAAACAGGACCTCTAGGCTTCGGTCGAGCGTGTACCACTGATCAGCGTTGGGTCGTTTTCCAAATGTACCGTAGGTTACGTATTTCACCCCGGATATAAAGCCAGATGGGACTTTTTTTGATTGAAGCTCCTTTCCGTTGAACAATAAAAAAGCGTATAAGTCGCGAAGAAGTTGGGTCTGCGCGACAAAATTACGGTCGTTCACAACCCAGTAATCTTTTTCCAACTCCGCTCTTCCTTGGAGGCAACCAACCGGATGCCCCGCGGCACGTTGACTTCTGAGAAGCATTCTTATGATCTTTATTGTCGCGCCCATATAGGTCTTACCTCCGTTGGATGAGGAGCTTTTAATGAGTTGTAGGCGAAATCTTGGGTTTGACAAGGGCATGATTACTTACCGAGTTATTAGCGAGCGTCAGTTTTCAATCCGTCTCAATCCTGCGAAGGAAAATTGTTGACCGCAGCCCTCAGGGTCGAAAAGTAGCGTTGAAATATTCTGCGAGGCTGCCGTCGAGCCTATTGGGTCCAGCAACAGAGAAAGCTTGACGACCTACATCGATAAGGAGTACAAACATGTCGAGGCCAATTTGAAATGTCCGATATCCGGCTAAATTGAAATGTCCGGTTTGGGGTCGGTTCCTGCTTCCAA